>NZ_JBIUCZ010000012.1:0-95050 GCF_047975845.1 Sphingomonas mangrovi
GTCGCGCGCGCCTACAACAACACCCCCAGAAAGTGCCTCGGCTTCCGTACCCCCGCCGAGGCATTCCAACTGTTGCACTTCGAATGTGAATCCACATGCTGACCTTCGTCAGCATGAAGACGGAAGATTAGCCCCCCTACCCCTCCACCTGGCTCACGTCGCGCACCGCGCCGCGCGCCGCATTGGTGGTCATCGCCGCGTACGCGCGCAGCGCCGGCGACACCGCCCGCTTGCGGCCGAACGGCTTCCACGCCTTGGCGCCGCGCGCCTCCATCGCCGCGCGGCGCTCGGCCAACACTGCGTCGTCGAGGTCGAGGCGGATGCCGCGGTTGGGGATGTCGATCAGGATCGGGTCGCCGGTCTCGACCAGCGCGATCAGCCCGCCCTCGGCCGCTTCGGGCGAGACATGGCCGATCGACAGCCCTGAAGTGCCGCCCGAGAATCGCCCGTCGGTGATCAGCGCGCAGGCGGCGCCCAGCCCCTTCGACTTCAGATAGCTGGTCGGATAGAGCATTTCCTGCATCCCCGGCCCGCCCTTGGGCCCTTCGTAGCGGATCACCACCACGTCGCCCGCCTCGACCTGATTGCCCAGGATGCCGACGACCGCCGCGTCCTGGCTCTCGTAAACGCGCGCGCGGCCGCGGAAGGTGAGGATCGAATCGTCCACGCCCGCCGTCTTCACGATGCAGCCCTCGGGCGCGAGGTTGCCGAACAGCACCGCGAGGCCGCCGTCCTTGGAGAAGGGGTGTTCGGCCGAGCGGATCACGCCCTTTTCGCGATCGGTGTCGAGGTCTTCCCAGCGCTCGGCCTGGCTGAACGCGGTCTGGGTCGGCACGCCGCCGGGGGCGGCGCGGAAGAAGTCGCGCACCTCCTCGCTGTTGGTGCGGCCGATGTCCCAGCGCGCGAGCGCATCGCTGAGGCTCGGCGCGTGCACCGTCGGCAGGCTCGCGTCGATCAGGCCGGCGCGCTCGAGCTCGCCCAGGATCGCCATGATCCCGCCGGCGCGGTGGACGTCCTCCATGTGGACGTCGCTCTTGGCCGGCGCGACCTTGCACAGGCATGGCACGCGGCGCGACAGCCGGTCGATGTCGGCCATCGTGAAGTCGACCCCGCCCTCCTGCGCCGCCGCCAGCAGATGGAGCACGGTGTTGGTCGAGCCCCCCATCGCGATGTCGAGGCTCATCGCATTCTCGAACGCGCCCAGCGTCGCGATGCCGCGCGGCGTGGCGGTGACGTCGTCCTGTTCGTACCAGCGCTTGGCGAGGTCGACGATCAGATGTCCGGCCTCGCGGAACAGCTTCTCGCGGTCGGCGTGGGTCGCCAGCGTCGATCCGTTGCCCGGCAGCGACAGCCCCAGCGCCTCCGTCAGGCAGTTCATCGAATTGGCGGTGAACATGCCCGAGCAGCTGCCGCAGGTCGGGCAGGCGGAGCGCTCGATGCTCGCCACTTCCTCGTCGCTGTAGCTTTCGTCGGCGGCGACCACCATCGCGTCGACCAGGTCGAGCGCGCGCTTCTTGCCCTTCACCACGACCTTGCCGGCTTCCATCGGCCCGCCGGAGACGAACACCGCCGGCACGTCCAGCCGCAGCGCCGCCATCAGCATGCCGGGGGTGATCTTGTCGCAGTTGGAGATGCACACCATCGCATCGGCGCAATGGGCGTTGACCATGTACTCGACGCTGTCGGCGATCAGTTCGCGGCTGGGCAGCGAATAGAGCATGCCGCCGTGGCCCATCGCGATGCCGTCGTCGACGGCGATGGTGTTGAACTCCTTGGCGACGCCGCCCGCCGCCTCGATCTCGCGCGCGACGAGCTGGCCCAGGTCCTTGAGGTGGACGTGGCCGGGCACGAATTGGGTGAAGCTGTTGACGACGGCGATGATCGGCTTGCCGAAGTCGGAGTCCTTCATCCCCGTCGCACGCCATAGCCCGCGCGCGCCCGCCATGTTGCGGCCGTGAGTGGTGGTGCGGGAACGATATGCAGGCATGGGGCTCTCTCTTCGAAATCGCGCCGCCCCTACGCGACCCGCTGATGCCCCGCAACATTTTATTGCGTATTTGAACGCTACAGCGACATTTAAATATTAGCCCGGAAGGGCGGTGCCGAGACGGCACACCCGTTGGACGATCTAGGTTTACGGCGGCCCGTCCGCTTCTCCTCTGCAGCGCGTCGAGTTGCCGTCGCGGCACAGGCTGCTAAGCCTCGTACGTTGCGGAAAAGGGGAGCGCCGATGATCCGAAAGAGCCTGATCGCCTTGCTGGCCATCACGGGAGCCGCCGGTTTCGGCGCGGCTGCGGCAGAGCAGAGGCTCGGCTTCCTCGCCCCCGGCGAGTTCGACGTCAGCGCGGTGCTCGAGCCGGCGCCGCGCAAGGGCGATCCCCGCTTCGAGACGGACCGGAAGATCTTCAAGGCGACGCGGAAGCTTGCCGGGACGCCGCGCTGGGCGCTTGCGACGAACGATGCGAACTACGCCGTGCCGGCGCTGCTCGCCGACTTCAGCTGCTCGGTCGGCGTCCGGCTGACGCCGGAGAACGCGCCGAAGCTCGTCGCGCTCGTTGAACGGGCGAGCATCGACACCGGCAGCCAGACGGGCCACGCGAAGGAGCGGTTCCAGCGACAGCGCCCGTTCACCTACGACAAGGGGCCGGTGTGCCAGCCCACCGACGAACTCTTCGACCGCCGCGCCGGGCGGATGAGCTACGACTACCCGTCCGGTCACACGACCTGGGGCTGGACCTGGGCGCTGGTCCTGACCGCGGCGGTGCCCGATCGGGCGCAGCAGATCCTCGAACGCGGCCGCGCCTATGGCGACAGCCGCTTCGTCTGCGGCGCGCATAACGAAAGCGCGGTGGAAGCCGGCATGCAGTCGGCCTCGGCGACGATGGCGGTGGTGTCCACCAAGCCCGCGTATCAGGCGGCCTTGCGCGACGTTCGCGCCGAACTCGCCCAGCTGCGCGCGACCGCCTCGACGCCGATCGCCGGGTGCGATGCCGAACGCGCGCTGGTACAGCAACGCGTCATGCCGCAGCTGCACGCGGCACGTGAGAAGCGCGACGCCCGCTAGACAAGAGGAGCCTTCGATGAACGCTCGCGTGCTGGCCGTGGCGCGGGACGCGGCGCATCGCTTCTCCAAGCAGACGGTCGCGGACCTCGCCGTGCTGACGGGGCTCGGCGTCGCGGGGGATGCGCACCATGGCGCGACCGTGCAGCACCGCTCGCGCGTCGCCGCCGATCCCAGCCAGCCCAATCTGCGCCAGGTCCATCTCCTCCATGCCGAGCTGTTCGACGACCTCCGGGCCAAGGGGTTCGACGTGGGGCCCGGCGAGCTGGGCGAGAACGTGACGACGGTCGGCATCGATCTGCTCGGGCTGCCGCGTAACACGGTGCTGGCGATCGGAAGCGAGGTCGCGCTGGAGGTGACGGGGTTGCGGAACCCGTGCGCGCAGATCGAGCGGTTTCGCCCTGGGCTGCTCGCCGCCGTCCTGGATCGCGCACCGGATGGCGCGCTGATCCGGAAAGCCGGCATCATGACCATCGTGCGCGCCGGAGGTTCGATCCGGCCCGGCGACCCGATCGCGGTCACGCTGCCGCCGCCACCCCACCTGCCGCTCCAGCCCGTCTAGCGGGTATCGCCATTCAGCGTCGGAGGCCCGAACTTCCCCTTCCTCCGTTCGCCTCGAGGTGCCGTCGATCTTGTCGAGACGGCGTATCGAGAGGTCGACGCTCGCGGCTCTCTCGATACGGACTCTCGACAAGCTCGATCCCTACTCGAGACGAACGGGAATGGGGGAACGTCAATCCGTCCGAGCCGGCCGACGGGGTCCGAAACCTCTTCCACCCGCCTGTCCGGCGACACCGCGTGGCTCGATGCAGGGAATTCTAAGCCGGAACGGACGCGGGCTCAGAGGCTGGCGAGCATCGCGTCCCAGGAGGCGACCTCGGCCGGCCGCTGCGCGATCACCGTCAGCCCGTCGAGCGCGCCGGTCGCGGGATCGAAGCCGATCCGGCCGTCCCATTCGAAGGTGGCGTTGCCGGCGATCGTCACCTCGGCCGCCGGCGTGGCGCTCGCGCGGACCATGCCGCCGCGGTTGAACACGCGCGCCTCGCGGTCGAACGGGATGCGGCCGGTGCGCGCCGCGGCGTAGGTGGAGGCGGCCATCGCGCTGCCGCAGCTGTTGGTGAGGCCGACGCCGCGCTCATAAGTCCGCACGAACAGCGCTGGCGCCGCCTCGCTGCCGCGCACCTCGACGAAGCTGACGTTGCCGCGGGCGGGGAGCAGCGCGGGCGCGCCCTCGCACCAGTCGCCGAGCGCGACCAGCTCGCCCTCGTCGACGGCATCGACGAAGGCCACCAGATGCGGGTTGGGCATCGCCACCGCGGTGAAGGCGCGGTCGCTCGGCAGCCCGGCGATGGGCGCGTCGATCACCTCAGGCTCGGCGATGCGCAGGCCGACGTCGACCGCGCGCGTCGAGACCGGGCCGACGCGGGTGCGGATCGTCGCGACGCCGGGGGCGAGCTCGGCCTGGCGCTGCGCCTCGGCATCGCTGGTCTTGAGCAGCACGCGCGCGGCGTCGACGCCCAGCCGCTCGAACCCCAGCCGCGCGGTGCAGCGCACGCCGTTGAGGCAGGTCTCCGCCTCGCTGCCGTCGGGATTGAACATCCGCATGCCGAAGGCGTGGGTCGCATCGCCGGCGGTGAGCAGCAGCAGCCCGTCGCCGCCGACCGGACCGGCGCGATCGGCGAGCGCGCGCGCCAGCCGCACCCAGGCGTCTTCGTGCAGCTCCAGGCCGCGCGCGTCGACCAGCGGAAAGTCGTTCCCCGACCCGTGGCATTTGACGAATTCGATCTGCATGGCTGGGCGCTCCTGGAGGACGTTCGCGCATATAGAGGCCGCCGGCGCGGCGTCCACCGCGCGCATTTGGGGCGGACTTGCCCGGGCGGCTGTGCCAAGAAGCAGGGGTGGATCTGTTTCTGACGCTCCTGTTCGCCGGCATCGTCGCGGCGCTCGTCCATATGGCGCGCCGGCTGACGGCGGTGGAACGCGAACTCGAGCAGCTGCGCAGAGCCCCCACCTCGCTGCGCTCGGAAGCGCCGCTCTCTCCGCCGCCGACCGTCGCGGTCCGCACCGAACCGGCCGTCGAGCGCCGCGCCGAACCTGCGTTCGTGGAACGCCCCGTCGAGCAACCGCCGATCGCGCGTCGGCCTGCTCCGCCCGAGACGAGCGTCCCGCCGAAGCCGCGGTTCGAGATGCCGAGCTTCGAGGCGCTGGTCGGCGGCCGGCTGCCTGTCTGGGTCGGCGGCGCCGCGCTGGTGCTGGCGGGCGTGTTCCTCGTCCGGCTGTCGATCGAAAGCGGACTTCTGACGCCGGGCATCCGCACCGCGCTTGCCGGGCTGTTCGCGCTGCTGCTGCTCGCCGGCAGCGAGGCGGCGCGGCGGCTGCCCGCGACGCGCGACGACGCGCGCATCGGCCAGGTGCTCGCCGGCGCGGGGGTCGCGAGCCTCTATGCGACGCTCTATCTGGCCGCCGCGCTCTACCATCTGGTGACGCCGCTCGCCGGCTTCGTGCTGATGCTGGCGATCACCGCCGGCGCGCTCGGGCTGGCGCTGCGCCACGGGCCGCCGACCGCGGTGATGGCGCTGATCGGCGGCTTCGCCGCGCCGCTGGTCGCCGGCTTCGACGCCGCCGGGATCGCGCCGCTGCTGGTCTATCTGGGGCTGTTCGTCGCGGCGCTGCTGTGGCTGGCGGTGGCGCGCGGCTGGACCTGGCTGGCGCTGGCCGCCGGCGCTTCGGCGTTCGGCTGGGCCGGGTTCCTGCTCGCCGCAATCCAAGGCGATGCGGTCGCGGGTGTCGCCGCGTTCATCGTCGCGCTGGCGGTCGGCGTAACGCTGGCGCTGCCCACGGCCGGCATCCGGCGCCCGTGGCTGCGCGCGGCGCCGATGGTCGCGGGGTTCGCGCAGCTGCTGCTCGCCGCCCCGCTGCTCGACTTTGGCCCGCTCGCCTGGAGCTTCTACCTCGTGCTGTCGGCGGCGGCGCTGTTCCTCGCCTGGCGCGACGCCAAGCTGATGCCGGCGCCGCTCGCCGCGCTGGGGCTGGTGCTGCTGCTGATCGGCGTCGGGCTGATGCGCCCCGATCCGGGGATGACGCCGCTCGCCGCGGGAATCGCGACGCTGCTGTTTGCCGTGCCGGGGCTGCTGCTGTCGCGACAGGGCCGCGGCTGGGCGCTGCTCGGCGTCGTCGGCGCCGCGGGGCCGATCCTGGCGGCGCAGCTCGCCGCACCTGGCCTGCTCGCCCCGGCGGCATGGTGCCTGCTCGACCTGCTGCTGGCGGCCGCCTGCGGCTGGCTGAGCTGGCGGCATCGCGATCGCGCCGGCACCACCGACATCGGGCTGGTCGGCGGTACGCTGGCAGCGGCAGTGCTGTTGTGGGTCGGCCTGCAGCAGGTCGTGCCGGCCGCGCTGGTGGCGCTGCCGCTCGCCGCGGCGATGGCGGCGCTCGCCGGCTGGGGACGCGAGACCGGCGATGCGACGCTGCGCCGGCTGACGCTGCTGCCGCTCGCCGGGCTCGTCGCGCTGGCGCTGCCGGCGCTGATCCCGTTCGCCGGCGCGCTCGGCCGCTCGCTCGGCGGCGACCCGCTGCCCTTGCCGCATCTGCCGCCGATCGGCGACGCGCTCCGCTTCCTCGCGCTGCCGACCGCCGCGCTGGTGGCGATCCTGTTCGCCGACCGGCAGAGCTTCGGCTCGGCACGGCGGATCGCGATCGGCGTGGCGGGCGGCGCGGTGCCGCTGCTCGCCTATCTGCTGCTCAAGCAGCCGCTGGCGATCGCGTCGGCCGAAACCTTCGTGGCGGTCGGCTTCGTCGAGCGCGCCGTCCTCACCCAGGCGCTGCTGCTCGCCGGCTGGGCGCTGCTGCGCGCTGGCTGGTTTGCGCGCGGCGCGGTGCTGCTGCTAGCGCTCGGCGGCGCACGCATCCTGTGGTTCGACCTGCTGTGGCTGAACCCCGCCTGGGTGACGCAGGCGGTCGGGCCGATCCCGCTGCTCAACGCCGCGACGCTCCACTTCGCGCTCGCCGCAGGGCTGTTCTGGCTGCTGCCGCCGCGGCGCGGCACCCGCCAGATCGCCGCCGCGCTTGCCCTGCTCGCGCTGTTGGCGACGGTTCGCCAGGCGACGCACGGCAGCGTGATGACCGGCTCGGTCGGCACCGGCGAGAACTGGGGCTATTCGGCCGCGATGCTCGGCCTGTCGCTGTTCTGGCTGTGGCGCGGCATCGCCGCCAAGGCGTCCGACCTGCGCGTGCTGGGCCTGCTGCTGCTCACCGCCACCACCTTCAAGGTGTTCCTGATCGATGCCTCCGCGCTCGAAGGCGTGCTGCGCATCCTGTCGTTCCTGGGGCTGGGCTTCGCGCTGATCGGGATCGGCTGGGGCTATCGCCGCTTCCTCACCGAAGCCGATAGTGCTCCGCCAGCCGATCCAGCGCGAGCGTAAGCACCAGCCGCCCCGCGCGCGCCGGCCAGCCGAGCGCCTTCTCCGCCGCCGGCAGCCCCTCGCCCGCGCAGACCACACGCCACAGCACGTCGGCGAGGCCGGGGCCGGCGGCGGCGATCGCCGCGTCGAAACGCCGCTTGGCCGAAAGCTGCGCCCCGCCCGGCGTTCCCTCCATCGGCGCGCCGCGGCTGCCGCCGGTCGCCGGTGCCGCATCCCAGCGCATCGTCACCCGCGGCCCCAGCGACGCCGCCTCATAGTCGTCGCGCAGCTGCTCGCCCGCGTCGAACTGGCGCGGCGTGACGAGCCCTCGGGCGCGCAGCCACGACAGCGGCGATTCGGCGAGGTTGACGGTGACGCCGCGCCGTCCGCGAAGCGGCGCGCCCTTGCCCACCCGCTCTCCCTCGATCGCTCGTTCCGCCAGTTCGCGCATGCTCGGCTCCTCCGACTCCATACGCGACGGCCCTTGCCACAGCGGCGGGTTTGTAGGACAGGTACAAACCGATATGGTTTGCTGCGGGAGCCGATGATGATCACCGCCATTCGCGAGGTGCGCCGCGCCAAGGGGCTGACGCTGGAGGAGGTGGCGCAGCGCTGCCGTCCGTCCACCACCGCGCAGACGATCGGCCGGCTGGAGACGGGCACGCGCACCGTCTCGATCGGCTGGCTCAACCGCATCGCCGAGGCGCTGGGCGTCGACGCCGCCGATCTGGTCACCCTGCCCGACCGGCCCGACGTACCGGTGGCCGCCGTCCTCGACGCCGACGGCGCCACCGCGCCGCGCCGCGCCGCGACGATCGCGCCGCCGCGGCTGGAGCCGGAACTGGTTGCGGTCACCGTCTCGGGCAGCATCGGCGACTATCGCGCGGGCGACGAGATCTGGTGCGCGCGGATCGCCCCCGATGGCTTTGCCGGCGCGATGAACCGCGACGTGCTGGTGCCGCGTCCGGCGGGCCGCTTCGTGTTCGGCCGGCTGCTGGCGCGCGACGGGACCAAGCTCCACCTGCTGCCGCCGGGCGCGGGCGGGCGCCAGCAGGTGGTGGCCGAACCGGCGTGGATCGCGGTCGCGACGCAGCTGGTACGCACCCTGTGAGCAGGTGCAGCATCGATTGCGTTCGCCAGCCGATGGTGTCGGCGGGATCGACATGGTAGCCAGCGCCATGCCCGCCTCGGCCGCCGCCTCCGCCCGCGAAATCCTCACCCGCCTCCACGACGTGATGGCGTCGCGCAGCCCGGCCCAGGCCAAGCTCAACAGCGTGGTCAACATCATCGGCGAGACGCTCGATAGCGAGGTCTGCTCGATCTACCTGCTGCGCGAGGGGCTGTTCGAGCTGTTCGCCACGGTCGGCCTCGCCGAAGAGGCGGTGCACGTCACCAAGCTCGCGCCCGGAGAGGGGCTGGTCGGCACGATCGCCGCCAATGTCGAGACGCTCAACCTGGCCGAAGCGGCGGCGCACCCGGACTTTGCCTACCGCCCCGAAACCGGCGAGGAGCGCTTCCACAGCTTCGCCGGCGTGCCGATCATCCGCCGCGAGCGCGCGGTCGGCGTGCTCGCGGTGCAGCACACCGATCCGCGCCGCTATGCCGATGTGGAGATCGAGGCGCTGCAGACGGTGGCGATGGTGCTGTCGGAGCTGATCGCCAACGCCGACCTGATCGATTCGACCGCGCCGGGGGCGAGCGCCCGTCCGCAGGCGACCGGCACGGTGCGGGTCAACGGCTTCAAGCTGGTCGAGGGGATGGGGGCGGGCGTGGCGGTGTTCCACCAGCCGCGCATCACCGTCGAGCATACCGTCGCCGAGGATACCGAGGCCGAGCGCCACCGCGTCTATGCCGCGTTCGACAAGATGCGCGAGCAGATCGATCGCATCACCAGCCAGGCCGAGTTCGGCGTCGGCGGCGAGCACGAGGAGGTCATCGCGACCTACAAGATGTTCGCCTATGACGAGGGCTGGTCGCGGCGGATCAACGAGGCGATCGATTCCGGCCTCACTGCCGAGGCGGCGATCGAGCGCGTGCAGCAGCGCACGCGGATGCGGATGCGCGAGATTTCCGACCCGCTGCTCGCCGACCGCATGCACGACCTGGAGGACCTGTCCAACCGGCTGCTGCGGATCGTGTCGGGCCAGCTCGGCACCGCGGCGCAGCTGGGCCTCAGGCAGGACACGATCCTGATCGCGCGCAATCTGGGACCGGCCGAGCTTCTCGAATACGACCGCCGCCGGCTGAAGGGCGTGGTGCTGGAGGAGGGCTCGCTCACCGCCCACGTCACCATCGTCGCCCGCGCGATGGGGGTGCCGGTGCTCGGCCGGGTGCGCGACGTGCGCCGGCTGATCTCCGAGGGCGACCGGCTGCTGCTCAATTCGGTCGAGGACTATCTGGTGATCCGCCCGACCGCGGATCTGGAGGAGGCGTTCGACGCCAAGCTGCTTTATACGCAGCGGCGGCGTGCGGCGTTCGCGGCGCTGCGCAGCGAACCGCCGGTGACGCGCGACGGCCACCGCGTGACGCTGATGGTCAACGCCGGGCTGCGCGACGACGCCGCCGCGCTCGACCTGACCGGCGCCGACGGCATCGGGCTGTTCCGCACCGAGTTCCAGTTCCTCGTCTCCGCCACCCTGCCCTCCCGGGAACGACAGCAGCGGCTGTATCGCGAGGTGCTGGAGGTGGCGGGCGACCGGCCGGTCGTGTTCCGCACCGTCGACATCGGCGGCGACAAGGCGCTGCCCTATCTCGACAGCGGCGACCACGAGGAAGAGAATCCGGCGATGGGCTGGCGCGCGCTGCGGCTGGCGCTGACCCGCGAAGGACTGATGAAGGCGCAAGCGCGCGCGCTGATCGAGGCGGCCGCCGGCCGCACGCTCAACGTCATGTTCCCGATGGTGTCCGAGCCCTGGGAGTTCGAGCAGGCGCGCGCGCTGTTCGAGCGGCAGCGCGAATGGGTCGCCTCGCGCGGACGCAAGCTGCCGCTGGAGATCCGCTACGGCGCGATGCTGGAGGTGCCCGCGCTCGCCGAGGTCCTCGACCTGCTGTTTCCGAAGCTCGACTTCCTGTCGATCGGTACCAACGACCTCACCCAGTTCCTGTTCGCCGCCGACCGCGCGCACCCGCAGCTGGCGCTGCGCTACGACTGGCTGAGCCCGGCGATCCTGCGCTTCCTGCGCCGCATCGTCCGCGCGACGCGGGACGCCGGCATCCCCGTCACCGTCTGCGGCGAGATGGGCGGGCGGCCGCTGGAGGCGATGGCGCTGCTCGGGCTCGGCATCGACCGGCTTTCGATCACCCCGGCGGCCGTAGGACCCGTCAAGGCAATGGTCCGTTCGCTCGATCGCGCGGCGATCGCCGCCGAGGTCGAGCGGCTGCTCGCGGCGCCCCCTGCGGACATGCGCGCGGCGCTGACCGACTGGGCGGTGGAAAATGGGGTTGAACTGGCGTGAAACGGCGGCGGACGCGGCGCACGCGGCGTTGACACAGGTGTACGCCTGTCGGAAACCTCCGCGCGGCGGCGGGGACCGGACGAAGAAGCACTATCCCCCGCTTGGAGAATGGAATGGGTGAGGGCGAGGGCACCGTGGACCGGGCCTCGACAGCGATGAAGGCGGGCGAGCGGTTGCGGCAGGCGCGCGAGGCGCAGGGCCTCGACCTTGCCGAGGTGGCGGCGCGCACCCGGATTCCGCAGCGGCATCTGGAAGCGATCGAGACCTCCAACTTCTCGCAACTGCCTTCGACCACCTATGCGATGGGGTTCGGCCGCTCCTACGCGCGCGCCGTCGGCGTCGACGAGGTCGCGCTGGCCCGCGATCTGCGCCGCGAGCTCGACACCGGCTATCAGCGGCGCGAGCCCAAGCCCGACCTCCAGCCGCACGCGCCGCCGCGCCTGCCGTCGCGCGGCCTCGCCAACGGCGGGCTGATCGCGGTGGTGGTGATCCTGATCCTGCTCGCGCTGTGGTTCGGCACGACGCTGCTGCGCGGCGACGACACGCCGCCGGCACCGGCTGCGACGGCGGAGAGCGAACTGGGCGTGCTGCCGATCCCCAGCGCCTCGCCCGAGACTGCTCCGGCCGCCCCGACCAGCGGCGGCCAGGTGACGCTGACCGCCACCGACGAGGTGTGGGTGCGCGTCTACGACGCCAGCGGCAAGGCGCTGTTCGAAAAGACGATGACGGCGGGCGAACGCTACGACGTGCCGACCGACGCCAACGGCCCGATGATCAACATCGGCCGTCCGGACAAGCTGGCGGTGACGATCAACGGATCGTCGGTGGCGCCGCTCGGCAGCGGGGCGCGCCCGATCAAGGACATCGGCGTCAGCGCCCAGGCATTGCGCGCGCGCGACGCCGCGCCGGCCGACGGCGCGGCCGCCGCGCCGCAGGGCTGAACAGCACCCGCGAATGCGCCGGTCCGTCCGAAAAAGGACGCCGG
Source organism: Sphingomonas mangrovi (assembly GCF_047975845.1). Lineage (NCBI taxonomy): Bacteria > Pseudomonadati > Pseudomonadota > Alphaproteobacteria > Sphingomonadales > Sphingomonadaceae > Sphingomonas > Sphingomonas mangrovi. The sequence continues at coordinate 11,902 of NZ_JBIUCZ010000012.1, forward strand.
CGCAACTTCCTAAAGGTCGCTTAAGGCTGGCGACAGCATCGGCGGGCGATTAGGGTCGCCTTGTTTCCAATTCCCACCGGGGGGTGTGACGACATGCGTATCCTCATGACGCTTCCGCTTCTCGCGGCCGGCCTCGCCGTTTCGGTTCCCGCCACCGCGCAGAGCGGACTCGATGGACGGGTCAACAAGCTGGAGCGCGAGATGCGCGCGGTGCAGCGCAAGGTGTTCCCGGGCGGCGCGCTCGCGCAGGTCGAGCCGCAGATCACCGCGCCGCAGACGCCGCTCGAAGCGCCCGGCTCGCCCGCCGGCAGCCCGATCGCCAACCTCGAAGCGCGGGTCGCCGCGCTCGAATCGCAGCAGATGACGCTCACCGGCCAAGTGGAGCAGGCGCAGTACAAGCTCCGCCAGGCCGAGGAAGCGTTCAACGCCTACAAGCGCGCGACCGACGCGCGGCTGACCGCGCTCGAAGGCGGCGGTGCCGGCACGGCCCCCGCGTCGGCGGTCGAGGGCGAGATACCCCCGCCCGCGCCCTCCCGCGGCCCCGGCAACGGCGGCGGCACGCTCCAGCTTCCCGGCAGCGGCGGCGCGGCCACGCCGCCGGCAACGGCCGCTGCGGACGTCTCGGCAACCGGCGTGGAAAAGCCGGCGCCGAGCGGCGATCCGGCCGAGGACGCCTATGTCTACGGCTACCGCCTGTGGGCCGCCAAACAATATGGCGCCGCGGAAAAGCAGCTGAAGACCGTGGTCGACAAATATCCCAAGCACCGCCGTGCGAGCTGGGCACAGAACCTGATCGGCCGCGCCTATCTGGACGACGGCAAGCCGAGCCTCGCCTCGATCGCCTTCTACGACAACTACAAGAAGATGCCGGACGGCGAGCGTGCCCCCGACAGTCTCTTCTACCTCGCCGACGCGCTGGTGCAGCTCAAGAAGCCCAAGGACGCGTGCGAGGTCTATTCCGAACTGACCGACGTCTATGCCGACCGGATTTCGGCGAGCATGAAGGCCGATGTCCAGCGCGGGCGCGCCGCCGCCAAGTGCAGCTGACCCGGTGACGCTCGATCCGGCGGCGGTCGCGCGGTTCGCGCACGACCTGGCCGCCGCGATCGGCGCCCCGCGCGCGGGCCGGATCGCGCTCGCCGTGTCGGGCGGGCCCGATTCGATGGCGATGCTGGCGCTGGCGCAGGCCGCGCTGCCCGGCCGCATCCTCGCCGCCACCGTCGACCACCGGCTGCGCGCCGACGCCGCCGACGAAGCCGCCATGGTCGCGCGCTGGTGCGCCGATGCCGATATCCCCCACGCCACCCTCTCCCCTGCCCGGCCGCCGCACGGCGCGAGCCTCCAGGCGCAGGCGCGGCAGTTGCGCTACGACCTGCTCGGCGAGTGGGCGCTGTCGCACGACGCCGCGGCGCTGCTCACCGCCCACCACGCCGACGACCAGGCCGAGACCTTCCTGATGCGCGCGGTGCGCGGCTCGGGTCCGGCCGGGCTGGCCGGCATCCGCGCACGCTGGACGTGGCAGCCCGCGCGCTGGCGCGGCCGAGCGGACGCCGAGGGTCCGGCGCTGATCGTCGCGCGGCCGCTGCTCGGCTGGCGCCGCGCGACGCTACGCGCGCTTGCCGCCGGGGTGCCGTTCGTCGACGATCCCTCGAACGCCGATCCGCGCCACGACCGCACCGGCGTCCGCACGCTGCTTGCCGAGGCGCCGCTGCTCGACGTTCCGGGGCTCGCCGATGCGGCGCGGCATTGTGCGGAGAGCGATGCCGCGCTCGCCGAGGTCGTCGTCTGGCTGGAGCGTGAGCGGTTGCACGCCGCCGAGGACGACGAACGCCGCGTCGACGTCCGCGGCCTCCCCCGCGAGCTTCGCCGTCGACTCGCTCGCCGCGCGATCGCGCACGTCCGCGACGCCGGCCGTAGCGAGGGCAGCTGGTCGGACGCCACCAATATCGAGCCGCTGCTCGACGCGCTGGAGGCGGGCGGCAGCGCGACCCAGGCGGGGGTGCTCGCCTCCGCACGCGGCGACGATTGGCGATTCCGCCCCGCCCCGCCGCGTCGATCACGCTGATCGACGTTGTTCCATTGCCATTCATCCGGCGCGGCCTATCTTGCGGAGACGAAGAGGTACGCGCTTTCATGAACGACAACGACAAGCAGCCCGGCCCCGACAACGGCGGCAACGGCAATCCCTGGATGCGGAGCCTGCTGATCTGGGTGGGCATCCTGATGGCGCTGGCGCTGTTCGTGGCGATGTTCGACCGCCCGGGCACCCAGGCGGGCGGCACGGCGATCCCCTATTCGACGTTCCTCGACCGGGTCGAGGAGGGGTCGGTCAAGGACGTCAACGTCTCCGCCAACGTGATCTCGGGTACCCAGGCGAACGGCGAGAAGTTTCGCACCTATGCGATGGACGACCCGCAGCTCACAGAGCGGCTGCGCAAGGCGGGCGTGACGATCACCGCGCGTCCGGAGGACGGCCCCTCGATCTGGCAGTATATGCTGGTGCAGGCGCTGCCCTTCCTCCTCTTCCTCGGCATCGCCTTCTTTGTCGTGCGCCAGATGCAGAAGGGCGGCGGCGCCAACGGTGCGATGGGCTTCGGCAAGTCGCGCGCCCGCATGCTCACGCAGAAGGAAGGCAAGGTCACCTTCGACGACGTCGCCGGCATCGACGAGGCGCGCGAGGAGCTCCAGGAGATCGTCGAGTTCCTGAAGGACCCGACGAAGTTCGCGCGGCTGGGCGGCAAGATCCCCAAGGGCGCGCTGCTGGTCGGCTCGCCCGGCACCGGCAAGACGCTGCTCGCCCGCGCGATCGCGGGCGAGGCGGGCGTGCCGTTCTTCACCATCTCCGGCTCGGACTTCGTCGAGATGTTCGTCGGCGTCGGTGCGAGCCGCGTGCGCGACATGTTCGAACAGGCCAAGAAGTCGGCGCCGTGCATCGTCTTCATCGACGAGATCGACGCGGTCGGCCGCCATCGCGGCGCGGGTCTGGGCAACGGCAACGACGAGCGCGAGCAGACGCTCAACCAGCTGCTGGTCGAGATGGACGGCTTCGAGGCGAACGAGGGCATCATCATCATCGCGGCGACCAACCGCCCCGACGTGCTCGATCCGGCGCTGCTGCGACCGGGCCGCTTCGACCGCCAGGTCGTGGTGCCGCGCCCCGACATCGAGGGCCGCATCAAGATCCTGCAGGTCCACATGAAGAAGGTGCCGCTGGCGCCCGACGTCGACGCCCGCACCATCGCGCGCGGCACGCCGGGCTTCTCGGGCGCGGACCTCGCCAACCTCGTCAACGAAGCGGCGCTGATGGCGGCGCGCAAGGGCAAGCGGCTGGTCGCGAACCTCGAGTTCGAAGAAGCCAAGGACAAGGTGATGATGGGCGCCGAGCGGCGTTCGATGGTGATGACCGACGACGAGAAGCGGATGACCGCCTATCACGAGGCCGGCCACGCCATTGTCTCGCTCCACGAGCCGGCGTCGGACCCGATCCACAAGGCGACGATCATCCCGCGCGGCCGTGCGCTGGGCATGGTGATGCGCCTTCCGGAGCGCGATTCGTACAGCTATCACCGCGACAAGATGTACGCGAACCTGTCGGTGGCGATGGGCGGTCGCATCGCCGAGGAGATCATCTTCGGCTACGACAAGGTCTCGTCGGGCGCCTCTGGCGACATCCAGCAGGCGACCAGCCTCGCCCGCGACATGGTCACCCGCTGGGGCATGTCCGACGCGGTCGGCCCGGTCGAGTACGCCGAGCCGCAGGGCGAGAGCTTCCTCGGCTATTCGCAGTCGGCGCCGGCGCGCATGTCGAACAAGACCGCCGAACTGATCGATAACGAGATCAAGCGCATCGTCGAGGGCGGCCTGACCCGCGCGCGCGACGTGCTCACCGAGCATGTCGACCAGCTCCACACGCTGGCCGGCGCGCTGCTCGAGTACGAGACGCTGAGCGGCGATGAGATCAAGCGCCTGATCGCCGGCGAGGACCTGGGCCGCCCGACCGACGGCCCTGCCCGCCCGGTCGCCGCCGCGGGCACCTCGATCCCCAAGACGCGACGCACGCAGGGACCGTTCGGCAACCCCAGCCCCGCCGGCGCCTGAACGATCCGACCGGAAAGGAAAAACCCCTTCGCGACTCCCTCGCGGAGGGGTTTTTCTTTGGCGCGCTCCCAAACCGCGACCGTGCTCCTGCGCAGGCAGGAGCCTAGGGTTCGGAACGCTGCCGTCGCCCCGCCGGACCCTGGGCCCCTGCCTCCGCAGGGGCACAACCGCGGTCGCACTAAGTCGGATCGATATTCCCACGCTCCCGTTAGTCTCGAGTAGGGATCGAGCTTGTCGAGAGCCCGTATCGAGAGAGCCGCGAGCGGAGCGGCAATGGATCCTGACCTTCGTCAGGTTGACGGGAGGACGCGTCGCGCGCCGCCTGCAAAGGTCCCGCCGGTCCGCGGGCGCGGCAGCTGGCGCTACGCCTCAGCCCATCACCCCCAGCACGACGAGCAGCGACAGGAACAGCGACAGCACCACCACCACGATCCCCATCAGCGCGATCGTACGCCATGCCGCACTCCAGAACCCCAGCCGGTAGGCCCCGCGCAGCTGCAGGAACATGTGCAGCGGCGGCGCGAACAGCAGCCACTCGTCGATCCGCGACAGCGCCGGCGACAGGCTGAGGAGCGTCATCACCACGAACAGCAGGTTCATGAAGCCGATCGAGTAGGTCACGAAGATCGCGTGGTCGTACATCCGGATGCCGCGACTGAACGGGAACAGCAGCCACAGGAACGGCAGCGACAGCGGGATCAGCGCCCAGCTGAATTTGTAGCTGCTCGACTTGATCTTGTAGAGCAGCAGCTCCGGGTTCTGCAGCTTGTGGCCGAGCTTGGGATAGCCCTGCGCCTCCAGTTTGGTTCCGATCTGCCGCAGGTTGGCGGGCACGCCACGCGCGCGCTCGCTGCCCTGCGCCGCCGCCAGCTCCTGCTCGACCGCGAAACGTTCGATCTGCAGCGCGCGCAATCCCGGGCCGGTCGCGCCGCCGTCGGCGATCGCACGGTCGATCTCGGCAAGGCGCGCGCGGCCGCGTGCGGCGTCCTGCGGATCGAGCTTGAGGATGCGGTCCGGGACCTGCTCCTCGTGCATCCAGTTGCCGACCCCGGCCCAGCCGAACACCGCGAACATCAGGAACATGGTGAAGAGGAACAGCGCCAGCGGCGACACGAACCGCGCCCGCTCGCCCTCGATATAGCGGCGGGTGAGCTCGCCCGGCCGTGCGACCAGCATCGGCAGCGTGTGCCAGATCCGGCCTTCGAAATGGAACACGCCGTGCAGCAGGTCGTGGCCCACCGAGTGGAGCGTCCGGTGGATGTGCCCGGCCTGGCCGCAGCGGTGGCAGTGCGGCCCGACCAGCGCCGTCCCGCAGTTGAGGCACAGCGCCGCCTCGCCCGACGGAGAACCGTGCGGTCCGTGTCCTCCGCCAGACCCCGGCGCCACCGCGCGCGCGAACACTGCCCCCGTGGCGATGCCGCCCCCTGCCTCCACGTCCCCCATGACCCGAGACGCTATCAGCTTCGTTCCGGCTGTCGAGAGGCTTTGGGAGGCGCGATCGGCCATGCTAGGCAGGCGACATGAACGCCCAGCCGCCCGAGGACGCCGTCGCCACCATCCGCGCGATGGGGACGCGCGCCCGCGCCGCCGCGCGACAGCTCGCCGCGCTGCCGACCGCGACCAAGGCCGCCGCGCTGCGCGCCGCCGCCGCCGCGATCCGTGCCGACGCCCCCGCGATCCTGGCGGCGAACGCGCAGGACATGGCGCGGGAGCAGGAGCGCGGGCTGAGCGCGGCGCTGCTCGACCGGTTGCGGCTCGACGAGGCGCGGATCGCGGCGACCGCGGCGGGGGTGGAGGCGATCGCCGCGCTGCCCGATCCGGTCGGCGAGACGCTGTCGCAGGATCGCCGCCCCAACGGGCTGGAACTGCGCCGCGTGCGCGTGCCGATCGGCGTGATCGGCATCGTCTACGAAAGCCGCCCCAACGTCACCGCCGATGCGGGCGCGCTGTGCGTGATGGCAGGGAATGCGGCGATCCTGCGCGGCGGGTCCGAGGCGATCGAGAGCAACCGCGCGCTCCACGCGGCGATGCTGCGCGGACTGGCGGAGGGCGGCGCGCCGGCCGACGCGGTGCAGCTGGTCCCCACCACCGATCGCGCGGCGGTGGGCGCGATGCTGACCGCCGAAGGGCTGATCGACATGGTCGTGCCGCGTGGCGGCAAGAGCCTGGTCGCGCGTGTCCAGGCGGAGGCGCGGGTGCCGGTGCTCGCGCATCTGGACGGCATCAACCACAGCTATGTCGATGCCGCCGCCGATCCGGCGATGGCGCGCAGCCTGGTGGTCAACGCCAAGCTGCGCCGCACCGGCATCTGTGGGGCGACCGAGACGCTGCTGGTCGACCGCGGCTTCGCCGACCCCGCGCCGCTGCTCGCCGCGCTCGCCGACGCCGGCTGCGAGCTCCGCGGCGACGGCGAGGTGCAGGCGATCGACGCGCGAGTCCGGCCCGCTGACGACGCCGACTGGGACACCGAATATCTCGACGCGATCCTGTCGGTGCGGCTGGTCGACGGCGTCGACGGGGCGATGGCGCACATCGCCCGGCACAGTTCGGGCCACACCGACGCGATCGTCACCGAGGATGCCGCCACCGCCCGGCGGTTCCTCGCCGGGGTCGATTCGGCGATCGTGATGTGGAACGCCTCGACCCAGTTCGCCGACGGCGGCGAGTTCGGGCTGGGTGCGGAGATCGGCATTTCGACCGGGCGGCTGCACGCACGCGGGCCGGTCGCGCTGGAGGGGCTCACCACCTACAAGTGGACGGTGACGGGAACCGGCCAGACCCGGCCCTGAGGCGCGCGCCGGACGCGCACCCGTTGCGGCCGGCGGCGGTTGCTGGCATCGGCCGCCCATGTCCCGCATCGGTCTTCTCGGCGGCTCGTTCAACCCGGCGCATCGCGGCCATCGCGGCATCTCGCTCCAGGCGATCCGCGCGCTGGAGCTCGACGAACTGTGGTGGCTGGTGTCGCCCGGCAACCCGCTGAAGGACGATGCGTCCGATATGGCGCCCTTCGCCGCGCGGCTCGCCTCGGCGGAGCGGATGGCGCGGCACTCGCGGATCCGCGCGACCGACATCGAGCGCCGGCTGGGCACGCGCTACACGCTCGACACGCTGCGCAAGCTCAAGGCGCGCTTCCCCGACCATCGCTTCGTCTGGGTGATGGGAGCGGACAATCTGGCGCAGTTCCACCGCTGGCGCGGGTGGCGCGAAATCGCGCGCACCATGCCGATTGCGGTGATCGCGCGTCCGGGGTATGATCGGCGCGCCCGCGCAAGTGTCGCGATGGGCTGGCTGCGGCGCCATGCGCGGCCCGCAGGCCAGGCGAAACGATGGACGAAGTGGAGTCTGCCGGCACTCGTGTTGCTGCGCTTCCGCCCCGATCCGACGTCGGCGACCGGCATTCGTGCCGCCGATCCCGCCTGGCACCGGCACAGCAAGCCGCACCATGATCCTGCGCGCACGGCCACGAAAGGCTAGGAGACAAGTTGCCCAACCCCTCTTCCGCACGCGAAGGCGGTACCGACGAGATCGAGGCCCTGCATCGCCTCGTGCTCAGCTCGCTCGACGACGACCAGGCGGTCGAAACCGTGTCGATCCCGCTCGCCGGCAAGTCCAGCATCGCCGACTATATGGTCGTCGCCTCCGGCCGCTCGAGCCGTCAGGTCGCGTCGATGGCGACCAAGCTCGCCGAGAAGGTGAAGGCCGAGTTCGGCCGGAGCCCGCGCGTCGAGGGGCTGCCGACCGCCGACTGGGTGCTGATCGACGCGGGCGACGTGATCGTCCACCTGTTCCGTCCCGAGGTGCGCAGCTTCTACAATCTGGAGCGCATGTGGGCGTTCGGCGACGCCCCCCCGGCACCCGCCACCGCCGCCACCGCCTGACCCTTTCGCGCCCGTGCTGCTGCATATCGTCGCACGCGGGCGCATCGGTCGCAGCCCCGAAGCCGAGCTGGTCGACCGCTATCTCAAGCGCGTGACCTGGCCGACGCGAGTCACCGAGCTTCCCGACAAGGGCGGCCGCGTGCCGCCGCGGGAGCCCGGCAGCCGCATCGTGATGCTCGACGAGACCGGCCGCGACCTGCCCTCGCGCGACTTCGCGCAGATCCTGGGGCGGTGGCGCGACGACGGCGTGCGCGAGGCGCGCTTCCTGATCGGTGCTGCCGACGGCTTCGACGACGCCGACCGTGCCGAGGCCGACCTGCTGGTCTCGTTCGGCCGGCTGACGTGGCCGCACATGATGGCGCGGGCGATGCTCGCCGAGCAATTGTGGCGGGCCGCCAGCATCCTCGCCAACCACCCCTACCACCGCGAAGGCTGATGCGCGCGTTCCCGCGAGCTTTGGCCGCGCTGCTCGTCCTGCTCGCGGGCACCGCCTCGGTGGGCGCCGCCCCCTCCCCGCTCGACGTCCAGCGCGACCGGCTGCGCACTGCGAAAGCCGATGCCGCGCGCGCCGCCGAGCGCGCCCGCGCGCTCGAACGGCAGGCCGCCGCCGCCAGCACCGCTGCCGACCGAGCGGCCGTCCGCCGGCGCAGCATGGCCGCGCGCATCGCCGCGGCCGAAGCGGACTATCGCGCCGCCGAGGCGCGGGTCGCGGTCGTCGGACGGCTGCTCGCCGAGCGCCAGCAGGAGCTGGCCGAGCGGCGCCGGCCGATCGTGCGGCTGATGGCGGCGCTCCAGTCGCTCGCCCGGCGCCCGGCCGTGGCCGCGGTGGCGCAGCCGGGCACGACCGCCGACGCGGTCCACGTCCGCGCGGTGCTCGCGACGGTGCTTCCCGCGGTCCACCGCCGCACCGCCGCGGTGCGCACCGAACTGGCCGAGGTGCATCGCACCCGCCGCGACGCCGGGGCTGCCGTGCAGGCACGCGCCGCGAGCCGCCAGGCGCTGGAGAGCGAGCGGCTCGAACTGGTGCGGCTGGAGGCGGCGGAGCGGCTGCGCTCGCGCACGCTGGGCCGCACCGCACTGGTCGAATCGGACCGCGCCATCGCGCTCGGCGAACGCGCGCGCGACATCGTCGAGCAGATGCAGCAGACGCAGATCGCCGCCGCGACCGAGGACCAGCTCGCCTCGCTGTCGGGGCCGCTGCTTCGCCCGGAGCCCGACCCGCCGGGGCGTCGCCGCTCGCCCTATCGGCTGCCGGTGGCGGGCCGCGTCGCGACCGGCTTCGGCGAGATTTCCGACGCGGGCGTGCGCGCACGCGGGCTGACGCTGACCGTGAAGCCGGGCGCCGCGGTGGTGGCGCCGCTCGCCGGCCGCGTGCTCCTCGCCCGGCGGTTCCGCAGCTACGGCACGATCGTGCTGCTCGACCACGGCGACGGCTGGACGACGCTGATCACCGGACTCGACCGCGCAGCCGTACGGCGCGGCGTCACCGTCGCCACCGGCGCCCCGCTCGGGACGGCGCCGGGCGGCGACGCGCCGCACGTCACCGTCGAGCTGCGCCGGCGCGGCGAGCCGATCGACCTGGCGGCGATGCTCGGCTGAGGCACGCCTTCAGAGTTCCTTTTACGCGGCCTCGCTTTGCCGCTATTCCGGTGCAGCATGTCCGTTCATAAGGTTCCCCGCATGGTCCGCCCGCTTCTTCAGGCCACCGCGATCGTGGGCGCGCTGGCGCTCGTGCCGATCGCCAACGGCGCCTTGGCGCAGGCCGACAGCGACAGCTATCGCGAGCTCGACAGCTTCATGGACGTCTACAACCGCGTCCGAGCGTCTTATGTCGACCAGGTCGACGACAAGGTGCTGGTGAAGGGTGCGATCCAGGGGATGCTCTCGGCCCTCGATCCGCACAGCTCCTATGTCGACGCGCTCGACTTCGACAACATGCGCATCGCGACCGAGGGCAACTACGGCGGGCTGGGCCTGACGGTGACGATGGTCGACGGCGCGATCAAGGTGATCGCCCCGACCGAGGACACGCCGGCGGCACGCGCGGGCATCAAGGCGGGCGACTTCATCACCCACATCGACGGCAAGCTGATCTACGGCGGTTCGCTCGACGAGGCGATCGCGCAGATGCGCGGCCCCGCCAACACCAAAGTCACGCTGACGCTGGTCCGTCCGGGCCAGGAAAAGCCGATTACCGCCACGATGACGCGCGAGATCATCGTCCAAAAGCCCGTGAAGTGGGAGGTGAAGGACGGCATCGGCATCATCAACATCAACACCTTCTCCGCCCAGACCGGCGCCGACACGCGCGCCGCGATCGCCGCGATCGACAAGTCGCTGGGCCGCAAGCCGCTCGGCTACGTCGTCGACCTGCGCGAGAACGGCGGCGGCCTGCTGAACGAGGCGATCGAGGTGTCGGACGTGTTCCTCGACCACGGCGAGATCGTCTCGCAGCGCGGCCGCGAAAAGACCGACATCGAACGCTATTATGCGGAGAAGGGCGATCTGGCGCAGGGGCTGCCGGTGATCGTGCTGGTCGATTCGGGCACCGCCTCCGCGTCCGAGATCGTCGCCGGCGCGCTCCAGGACCACCACCGCGCGATCGTGATGGGCGAGCGGACCTTCGGCAAGGGATCGGTGCAGACGCTGCTGCCGCTCGGGCCGCAGACGGCGCTGCGCCTCACCACCGCGCGCTACTACACGCCGTCGGGCCGATCGGTGCAGGAAGGCGGGATCGAGCCGGACCTGAAGGTGCCGCAGATTTCCGACCCCGACTACAAGGACCGGCCGGTGTTCCGCGAGGCCGACCTGCGCCGCCACCTGATCAACGAGGCCAAGGTCGACAATTCGGTGCTGGAGGACGACGGCAAGGACGACCCCCGCTTCACCGAAAGCGCCGAGGCGCTCAAGAAGCGCGGGATCGAGGACTTCCAGCTCCACTACGCGCTGCAGACGCTCGGCCGGCTCGGCCCGGCGCCGCGCGCGGTGGCGACCGCCTCGCCGGCGCGGAAGCGCTGAGCGTGCGCAGCCGCAACATCCAGGCGGCGCGCTGGCTCGCGCTGCTCGCGCCGCTGGCGCTGATGGCGGGCGCGCTCGGCTCGCAGTTCTTCGGCGGGCTCTATCCGTGCGAGATGTGCCACTGGCAGCGCTGGCCGCACTATGCCGCGATCGCGCTGGCGGTGCTGAGCTTCCTGGTGCCCCGCACCTCGGCGCGGGTCGCGCTGGTGGTGCTGGCGGGGGTCGCCATCGCGATCAGCGGTGCGATCGGCGTCTTCCACGCCGGCGTCGAATATGGCTGGTGGCAGGGCATCACCGGCTGCTCGACGCCGTTCTCTGGCGGCAGCGCCAACATGCTCGACACGATCATGAAGGCGCCGGTGATCCGCTGCGACGTGCCGCAATGGACGCTCGCCGGGATCTCGCTCGCCGGATACAATGCGATCTTTTCGCTCGCTGCCGCGTTGGCGATCTTCGTGATGGTGGGAAAACGAACATGAGCCGCTGGCGGCCCGGCGACCGGCGCGAGCCGGTGCCCCAGATGATCCGGGTGGATCAGGCGGGCGAATATGGCGCGACGCGCATCTATGCCGGGCAGCTGGCGGTGATGGGCGATCGCACCCGGCTGGCACGCGAGATCGTCGGCATGGCCAAGCAGGAGGAGCGCCACCGCGCCTGGTTCGACGCGCGGATCGTCGAGCGCGGCGTGCGCCCCACCCTGCTCCAGCCGATCTGGAACGTCGCCGGCTTCGCGCTGGGTGCCGTCACCGCCGCGATCGGCCCGGAGGCGGCGATGGCCTGCACCGCCGCGGTCGAGACCGAGATCGACAAGCATTACGACCAGCAGCTCGCCGAGCTGCGCGACGACGAGCCCGAGCTGTCGGCCGCGGTGCGCGAGTTCCAGGCCGAGGAACTGGAGCACAAGGAAGCCGCCCTCGCGCACGGGGCCGAACAGGCGGTCGGCTATCCGGTGCTGTCCGCCGCGATCCGGCTCGGCTGCCGGCTGGCGATCGGCATTTCGAAACGCATATGAGGTTGCCGCGTTGACCGGTGGCAACAGGAGACGATCGATGGCGAAATGGATGCTGATGGCGGTGATCGGCCTGGGTGCGCCGGTGCTGGGACTGTCCGCACCCGCAGTCGCCCAGAACGCGGCGCAGAACGGCGTGCTGGTGATCTACGGCAACGACAAATGCCCGACCAACAGCAGCGGCGAGGAGATCGTCGTGTGCGTGCGCCGCGGCGAGGAAGAGCGCTTCCGCATCCCCAAGGAACTGCGCACCACCGAGGTGTCGCCCGACCAGCAGAGCTGGGCCGTGCGCCAGCAGTCGGCCCTGGAAGCGGGCCAGACCGGCGTCGGCAGCTGCGGCGTCGTCGGTGCCGCCAGCCAATCGGGCTGTTTCGTGCAGGAGGCGAACCGCTGGCGCGCCGAGCGCCGCGCCCGCCAGGCCGAAGCGGAGGCATCCGTCCCCTGAGGGCCGCGGCCGTGCCTGCCATTGCCTTGCGCCCGCGGGCGTCGTAGCCGGACGCGGCTTGAAGCGGGATGGACGAGGGCATGACGGGGCAGAGCGGACGGACGGGACTGCTTCGCGATCCGATCGCCTGGCTGCTGTTCGCGCTGGTGTGGTTCTCCTGCGGCTGGTTCGGATCGTGGGAGTTCAACCCCAACAACGCCACCCGCATGTACGCGGCGCTGTCGATCGCCGAGCAGGGCGACGCGACGATCGACGAATATGCCGGGCTGACGATCGACCGCGCGCAGTTCGGCGAGCATTACTACACCGACAAGGCACCGGGCATGACGCTGATGGCGGTGCCGTTCGTCCTGCTCGCCGATGCGGTCAGCGGCGACCGCGCCGAGTTCCACCGGCTCGATTTTCAGGATCCCGGCTTCAACCGCTTCCTCAAGATCCGCGAGCGGCTGGCGGCGGTGTTCACCTCCGCGCTGCTGGTGGCGATCGCGGCGGCGCTGCTGTTCGATCTCGGCCGTGGCGTCACCCGCAGCAATAGCGCCGGGCTGTTCGGCGCGGTCGGCTATGCGCTGGGGTCGATCGCCTGGGGATGGGCGACGACGCTGTTCGGCCATGCCGCGGCGGGGGCGATGCTGGTGATCGCCGTCTGGGCGGTGTGGCGCGGCACGCGCGACCCCGGCGGCCTCGGCGCGACCCGCTATGCCGCGCTCGCCGGGCTGGCGCTCGGCTGGGGACTGGTCATCGAGCCGCCGCTGGTGCTCGAGGCGCTGCCGATCGGCGTGTGGGCGCTGTGGCGGATGCACGGCTGGCCGCTGGCCCGGCGGCTGCCAGCGATGCTCGCCGCGGTCGGCGTCGCCCTCGTCGCCGTCGCGCCGCTGTTCGCCTACAACGCCCTTGTCTTCGGCTCGCCGTTCCAGTCGGGCTATTCGGGGGTGAGCGGCTTCGACGGCATGCAGCAGGGCTTCTTCGGCCTGACCTATCCCAAGCCGGCGGTGCTGCGGGAGATCGTGTTCGGGCCGTATCGCGGTATCCTCTGGGTCTCCCCCGTGCTCCTGCTCGCCCCGCTCGGCCTGCTCCGGCTGTTCGTCGACCGGCGCCATCGCAGCCTGGTGGTGCTGGCCGCGGTGCTGAGCGTGCTGCCCTTCCTCTACAACGCCGCCTATTACTACTGGGACGGCGGCAATTCGACGGGGCCGCGCCACGCGGTGCCGGCGCTCGCCTTCCTGGGGCTGGGGCTCGCCGGCTTCTGGTCGGCGCTGCGCACGCCGGTCGCGCGCTTGCTTTCGGTGCAGCTGCTGGCGCTATCGATGGCGATCAACCTGATGATCGCCTCGGCCGAGATCGCCGCGCCGAGCTCCTTCGAGTTCGCGCTGTGGCGTGCGGTGCTGCTCGAACGGTTTGCGCCCGGCTATCTGCGCACCGTCGCCGACGAGTGGCTGGGCTTTACCCCGTGGGAGGGGTTGGGCATCTGGGCGTTGGTGGCGCTGCCGCTGCTGGGGCTGGTCGGCTGGCTGGCGTGGCGCGCCGATGCCCGCGCGGAGATCCCCGCAACCGCCTGAACTTCCAAGCGTTGCATCGGTTCGCATTCGAACATAGATGGAACAGATGGCGCAGCTGGATACCCGGGAGAAGCTGGCGATTCTCGCCGATGCGGCGAAGTACGACGCGTCCTGCGCCTCGTCGGGCACCGCCAAGCGCAACTCGGCCGACGGCAAGGGGCTGGGCTCGACCGAGGGTATGGGCATCTGCCACGCCTATGCGCCCGACGGCCGCTGCATCTCGCTGCTCAAGATCCTCTTGACCAACAGCTGCATCTTCGACTGCCACTATTGCATCAACCGCAAGAGCTCGAACGTGCGCCGCGCGCGCTTTACCGCCGAGGAGGTCGTGCGGCTGACGCTCAGCTTCTACCGCCGCAATTATATCGAGGGGCTGTTCCTCTCCTCGGGCATCATCCGTTCGTCCAACTACACGATGGAGCAGCTGGTCGAGGTCGCGCGGTCCTTGCGCGAAGACCATGATTTCCGCGGCTACATCCACCTGAAAACCATTCCCGACGCCGATCCGGAGCTGATCCACCAGGCCGGGCTCCACGCCGATCGCGTCTCGATCAACGTCGAGCTGCCCACCGCGAGCGGGCTCAAGCGGCTGGCGCCGGAGAAGTCGGAAACGCAGATCGAAGGCGCGATGGACGGGATGCGCTCCGCGATCGTCGACGGCACCGACGCCCGCAAGCGCTACCGCAGCGCGCCGCGCTTCGCCCCCGCCGGCCAGTCGACCCAGATGATCGTCGGCGCCGACGCCGCCACCGATCGCGACATCGTCGGCCGCGCCGCCACCCTCTACGACCGCTTCGAGCTGCGCCGCGTCTACTACTCCGCGTTCAGCCCGATTCCCGAGGCGTCGGCGGTGCTGCCGCTCCAGCGCCCGCCGCTGATGCGCGAGCACCGGCTCTACCAGTCCGACTGGCTGATGCGCTTCTACGACTACAAGCCCGAGGAAGTGCGCGCCGCGGCCGACGATGCGACCGGCATGCTGCCGCTCGACATCGACCCCAAGCTCGCTTGGGCGCTCAAGTTTCGCGACCACTTCCCCGTCGACGTCAACCGCGCCCCGCGTGAGGCGCTGCTGCGCGTGCCCGGCCTGGGCGTGAAGGCGGTCAACGCGATCCTGTCGGCGCGCCGCTGGCGACGACTGCGGCTCGACGACGTCGCGCGGCTTACCGTCTCGATCAAGAAGCTGCGCCCGTTCCTCATTGCCGAGGACTGGCGGCCGGTGGCGCTCACCGACCGCGCCGAATTGAAGCCGCTCGTCGCACCGAAGAAACAGCAGCTGGAGCTGTTCGCCGCGTGAGAGTGATTCGCGGGTGAAACGCCGCAGCCCGCCGCCGGTTGTCCCCTCCAGAACCCTAGGGAGGAACAGCATGGCGGACGCCCGCATCTACGAAGACCTGAAACGCGACCACGACAAGCAGCGCAAGATGCTCGCCGAGCTCGGCGACTTCGCCACCGCCAAGGGCGAGCGCAAGAAGCTGTTCGAGAAGTTCCGGCTGGAGCTGCAGAGCCACGCCGCGGCCGAGGAGGAGTCGCTCTATGCGACGATGCTCGGCGAGCCCGAGCTGCGCGACGACGCACGCCATTCGGTGTCCGAGCACAAGGAGGTCGACGACCTCTTGGGCGAGCTGATGGACCTGGAGTTCGATTCGGATGAGTGGAAGGAGAAGTTCTTCCACATGCGTCGCCGCTACGAGCACCACATCGACGAGGAGGAGGAAGAGATGTTCCCCGCCGCGGCCGAGGAGCTCGACGACGTAACCGAGGAAAAGCTCGCCGACGTCTATGAGGATCGCAAGCCCAAGGAGCTGAAGGAAGCCAAGAACAACCCGCCCGGCAGCGACGAGCGCGAGTAACGTGCGCGGCGTCACCCTTTCGGCTCCCGACGATTTCGACGCGTGGCGCGACGCCGCGCGCGGGCTCGCGGCCGAGGGGGTGGCGCCCGACCAGGTGGTGTGGCGCGCAGGCGACGGCGTCGGCGACCTGTTCGCGCAGGGCGCGGCGGAGACGCCGCCGGCGCCCGCCGCCAATCCGGGCTTCTCGGTCCCGCGCGCGTTCCTCGATCTCGCGCGCGACGTCATCATGGCCTCGGCGCCCGATCGCTTCGCGCTGCTCTACACCTTGCTGTGTCGGCTTCGCGCCCAGCCGCGGCTGATCGAGGATCGCGCCGACCCGCTGGTGCGCAAGCTGGAGGGGCTCGCCAAGGAAGTCCGCCGCGACATCCACAAGATGCGTGCCTTCCTGCGCTTCCGCGAGGTGGCGGAGGACGACGGCACCAGCCGCTACGTCGCCTGGTTCGAGCCCGAGCACCATATCGTGCGCGCCAACGCGGCGTTCTTCGTCAACCGCTTCGCGAGCATGCGCTGGTCGATCCTGACGCCCGAAGTGTCGCTGCACTGGGACGGCGAGACGCTGACCGAAGGCCCCGGCGCCACCCGTGCCGATGCGCCCGACGGCGATCCGATCGAGGAGGTGTGGAAGACCTATTACGCCTCCATCTTCAACCCTGCGCGGCTCAAGAAGGGCGCGATGTTGAAGGAAATGCCGCGCAAATATTGGAAGAACATGCCCGAGACGGCGCTGGTCGGACAGCTGATCGCGGGCGCGCAGGCACGAGAGGCCGGCATGATCGACAAGGCGCGCACCCAGATCGGCGGCAACATCCAGGCCGCATGGGAGGCGCTGCGCGAGGAGGCGCTGGGCTGCAAGCGCTGCCCCCTGTGGAAGCCCGCGACCCAGACCGTCTTCGGCGAAGGCCCGGTCGACGCGCGGCTGATGTTCGTCGGCGAGCAGCCCGGCGATCAGGAGGATCTGGCCGGCAAACCGTTCGTCGGCCCGGCCGGCCAGGTGTTCGATCGCGCGCTGGCGCAGGCGGGCGTCGATCGCTCGACCGTCTACGTCACCAATGCGGTCAAGCATTTCAAGTTCGAGCCGCGCGGCAAGCGGCGCATCCACAGCAAGCCCGATGCCGGGGAGATCGACGCCTGCCGCTGGTGGATCGAGCAGGAAACCGCGCTGGTGAAGCCGGAGGTCACGGTCGCACTCGGCGCCACCGCCGCCCGCTCGCTGCTCGGCCGCACCGTCACGATCGGTCGCGAGCGCGGCCGTGCCATCGCCTTGCCCGACGGCGGCGAGGGCTGGATCACCGTCCACCCCAGCTACCTGCTGCGCATCCCCGACAAGGCCAAGGCCGAGGACGAATACGGCCGCTTCGTCGAGGACCTGCGCACCGCCGCCGCCCGGCTGGGCTGACGGCGGGGCGGACGCGCTAGATCGGCTCGACCTTCGCACAGTCTCCGTTCGTCTCGAGTAGGGATCGAGCTTGTCGAGAGCCCGTATCGAGAGAGCCGCGAACGCCGACCTCTCGATACGCCGTCTCGACGTGCTCGACGGCTACTCGAGGCGAACGGAGGAAGGAGGAGTGCGGGACTCCCACGATGAATGTCGGTACGCGTCAGCGCCGCTCCTCGATCGGTGCGGTGAGGATTACGCGCAGCCCCGGGTGATTGTCCTCGGAGGTCAGTTCGCCGCCCAGCCGGTCCACCAGCGCGTTCATCATCCGGCTGCCGAAGCCGGCACCGTCGCCGGTCTTGCCGCGCCCGTCGTCCTCGACGATCAGCCGCAGCTCGGCCCGATGCTGCTCCAGCGTCACGGTGATCGGGCCGGTCGCGCCCGGATAGGCGTATTTGGTGGCATTGATGACGAGCTCGGTCGCGATCAGGCCGATGTCGACCGCGCGGCTGGTCGGCACCAGCACCGGCGCGAGATAGACGCGCAGCACCGCGCCCCATTCCGGCCCCAGCGAGGCGCGCATGTCCGCCATCAGCTCGTCGAGGTAGCGGCTGAGTTCGACCGCCTCGACCTGGTCGTCCCGATAAAGCCGCCGGTGGACCAGCGCCACCGCGGACAGCCGCGCCTGCGCCTCCGTCAGATAGCCGGTCAGCGCCGCGTCGCCGACGGTGCGCGCCTGCATGCCGAGGAAGGCCGACACCAGCTGCAGGCTGTTCTGCACGCGGTGGTTGACCTCGTGCATCAGCACGTCCTTCTGCCGCAGCAGCGCTTCCTGATCCTGGTTGGCGATCGACAGCTGGCGGTTGAGCTCGCGCAGCCGCGCGCTCTGGCGCAGTTCCTGGAAGACCTGGCGCAGGCGATGCGCGGCGTTGACCTCTTCCAGCGTCCAGCGGCGCGAGCGGCCGCGCACGATCTGAGACCAGGATTCGAACGAGGCGCGCGGCGACAGCACCGCACCCGGCACCGCCTCGACCGCCTTGTGCGGATTGCCCGCCCAGTTGACCCGCTCGACCTCCTCGACGCGAAACCACATCGCGACGCAGTCGAGCCCGTCGATCGGCATGCCGAGCAACCCGCTGCCGATCGCAGCATAGGGCTCGGCGGGCGGAAACACCGAGGCCAGTTCGCGGCTGACCACCAGACCGCCGCCCTGGCCGCGAACCCAGTCGGCGAGGCGCATCAGGTCGCGCGTCTCCGGGCACCGCCCCTCGCGCGTGACGTGATCGCCGCACACCAGCGCGAAGCCGTCGGCGTCGAGCAGTTCCGCGAGTTCCTGGCCGCACGTCGCCAGCTGGACGCGGACCGGCTGGTCGCCGCCCAGCCGCCCCGCGACGCGGTCTTCCCCCGCGTGCAGCCGCAGCCGCTCGCGATAGGTCTCGGCCTCCTCCTGCGCGCGGATCTGGCGCGCGAGCCCGCCGGCGAGCGCCCGGGCGGCGGCGCGCAGTTCCGAATCCATCCGGCGCGGGCTGTTGTGGTGGCAGGCGACCAGCCCCCACAGCACCCCGTCCCGCACGATCGAGATCGAGGCCGAGGCCTCCACCCCCATGTTGCGCAGATACTGGACGTGGATCGGCGACACGCTGCGCACCGCGACGTCGGACAGGTCGATCCCCGCCTGCCCCGCCGAATCGGGACGGATCGGCGCCGGCACATAGCCCGCGTCGGGGATCACCCGCACGCGGTTGCGCACGTAGAGCGCACGCGCCTGTCGCGGAATGTCGGACGCGGGGAAATGATGGTTGAGGAACGTCTCCAGCCCCGGCGCGCGATCCTCGGCCAGCACCACTCCGGCGCCGTCGTCGAGGAAGCGGTAGATCATCACCCGGTCGAACCCGGTGAGGCGGCGGAAGGCGAGCGCGGCACGCTCGCACAGCTGCACCAGATCGGCCGCGCGCTCGAAGGTGGCGGCCGCCGCCTCCAGACCGACGAGCACTTCGCCCGCCGGGCGCGGGTTCGCCGGCGCCGGCTCCAGCTCGACGATCAGCATGTCTCCGGAACGGTGCAGGCTCGCGTCGACCATGCCTTCGGCCAGCACGACCGGCGCTAGCCGCAGCGTGCCGCCGGGGCCGACGTCCGCCGAGCGCAACAGCGCGCCGATGTCCTGGCCGAGCAGCTCCGCGACCGGCCGGTCGAGCCAGTCGGGCGCGAGCCGCGTTTCGAGGTCGCCAGCACCCGCGACGGTGCGCAGCGTCGCCGAGTCGACGATCAGCAGCAACCCGTGCGGCTGGATCGCGCCGGACAGGTGAATGGGCTCACGATCGCAGGCCGTCAGGTCCTGTCCGAGCGGGGCGCCATCCTCGATTTTCTCAACTGTCGTCACGCGTTACGCAATCCTTTGCCTCGGCGCCCAGGATGACGCATGCCCTGCCCGAACGCAAATACCGCCTCCCGCGCTCCACGGCCCGGGAGCATTATAGGAGCAACGGGCATGGACCTTGGCATCGCCGGACGGACCGCGATCGTTTGCGCGTCGAGCGCCGGGCTCGGCCGCGGCTGCGCCGAGGCGCTGGCGCACGCCGGCGTGCGGATCGTCCTCAACGGCCGCGACGCCGCGAAGCTGGAGGCGACCGCCGACGCGATCCGCCGGAGAAGCGACGTCGAGGTGATCGCGGTGGTCGCCGACGTCGGCACCGACGAGGGCCGCGCCGCGCTGATCGCCGCGGCGCCGGACGCGGACATCCTGGTCAACAACAACGCCGGCCCGCCGCTGCGCCCGTTCGAGGCGCTCGACGCCGACAAGATCCGCGCGGGGCTGGAGAGCAACCTCGTCACCCCGACGCTGCTGATCCACGCGCTGCTGCCCGGCATGGTCGAGCGCGGCTTCGGCCGGATCGTCAACATCACCTCGGGGTCGGTGAAGATGCCGCTCCCCGGCCTCGACCTGTCGAGCGGCGCGCGTGCCGGGCTCACGGGTCTGGTGGCGGGGGTCGCCCGCTCGGTGGCGCACGCCAACGTGACGATCAACAACCTGCTGCCCGGATCGTTTGACACCGATCGCATCGCCAGCATCGTCGCGCAGGCGGCGGAGAAGTCCGGCGCGAGCGAGGCCGAGGAGCGCGCCAAGCGCGAAGCGTCGATTCCGGCGAAGCGACTGGGCACCCCGGCCGAGTTCGGCGCGGCTTGCGCCTTCCTGTGCTCGGCGCAGGCGGGCTACATCACCGGGCAGAGCCTGCTGATCGACGGCGGGAGCTTCCCGGGGATTCTCTGACACTTGTCGTGCCCCGGCGAAGGCCGGGGCCCAGTTGGGAAGGTGGCTGGGATACGCGCTCCCTATCCTTGGACGCCGCAACTGGGCCCCGGCCTCCGCCGGGGTACGCGTCACGGTATCCGAACGCCCGCACCTATCTCCGCGGCTTGAGCGGCACCCGCGCGATCGCGTGGTTGGAGGTCAGGTACAGCGCCGCGCCGCCCTCGCCGATCGCGCAGTTGGCGACGATGTCGCCGGTCTGGATCAGGCCCAGCCGCTCACCCTCCGGGCTCAGCACGTGGATGCCGCCGGGGCCGCTCGCGAACAGATGCCCTTCGGGCGCGACCTTCATGCCGTCGGGCATACCGGGGGCGCGGGCGCGGTGATCGGCGGCGAAGTCTACCAGCACCCGCCGCCCGGTGGGAAAACCACGCGCGTCGAGCGCATAGGCGAACAACACCGGCCCGGCGGTGTCGGAGACCGAAACGTAGAGCGTCGCTTCGTCGGGCGAGAGCGCGATGCCGTTGGGGCGGGTGACGCTGCGGTCGAGCACGTCGAGCCGACCGCCGGCGCTCAGGCGGTAGACGCCGCAGAAGTCGAGCTCGCGCAGCGGCGACTCGCCCTCGCCCGCCAGACCATAGGGCGGATCGGTGAAGTAGAGCGCGCCGTCGCTCGCGACGATCAGATCGTTGGGGCTGTTGAACCGCTTGCCCGCGAACCGGTCGATCACCACCGTCTTGCGGCGCGTCGCGAAATCGACCCGCGCGACCGTGCGGCTGCCGCTGTCCGCCATCAGCAGCCGACCGCGCCGGTCGAGCGTCAGCCCGTTGGCGCCCGCTTCGCGGATCGACTTCGGGATCGGCCCGGCGAGCCCCGAGGGTTCGAGGAACCGGTCGAAGCCGCGGTCGCGGCGCCAGCGCCAGATGCGGTTCTTGGGCACGTCGGAGAACAGCAGCATGCCGCCGCCGCGCGGCACCCACAGTGGCCCCTCGGTCCAGGTGTAGCCGCCGCCGAGCATCTCGACCGCGGCGTCGGCGTCGAGAATCGCGTCGAGCTTGGGCGACAGGCGGCGGATCCCCGCGGCCGGTGTCGGCGCCGCGGCGAGCGCCCGCGCGCCGAGCGGCAGCGCGAGCCCCGCCCCCAACAGGCCACGCCGCGCGATCATGCGCCGATCCGCTCGACCGCCATCGCCGTCGCCTCGCCACCGCCGATGCACAGCGTCGCGACGCCGCGGCGGGCATCGCGCTGCTCGAGCGCGGACAGCAGCGTCGCGAGCACGCGCGCGCCCGAAGCGCCGATCGGGTGGCCCAGCGCCGTCGCGCCGCCGTGGACGTTCACCCGGTCGTGGCCGATCTTCAGGTCGTGCATCGCGATCATCGCGACGCAGGCGAACGCCTCGTTGATCTCGAACAGGTCGACGTCGTCGACCGACCAGCCGGCCTGGTCGAGCACGCTGCGCACCGCCGCCACCGGGGCGGTGGTGAACTGCGCCGGCGCGCGGGCGTGGGCGGCGTGGGCGACGATGCGGGCAATCGGCGTCAGCCCGCGCGCCTCCGCCACCGACGCGCGCGTCAGCACCAGCGCCGCCGCGCCGTCCGAGATGGAGGAGGCATTGGCCGCGGTGATCGTGCCTTCCTTGGCGAAGGCGGCCTTGAGCGTCGGGATGCGGGCGACGTCGCCCTTGGCCGGCTGCTCGTCGCGGTCGACGGTGACGCTGCCCTTACGGCCGACCACCTCGACCGCAACGATCTCGCGGTCGAACGCGCCCGACGCCTGCGCCGCCTGCGCGCGGGTGAGCGATTCGATCGCGAAGTCGTCCTGCGCCTGCCGGGTGAACTGGTATTCGCGGGCGCTGTCCTCGGCGAAGGTGCCCATCGCGCGGCCGGGCTCGTAGGCGTCCTCCAGCCCGTCGAGCATCATGTGGTCGTAGACGGTGTCGTGGCCGATCCGCGCGCCGGCGCGGTGCTTGGTCATCAGGTACGGCGCGTTGGACATGCTCTCCATCCCGCCCGCGACGATCACGTCGCACGATCCGGCGGCGAGCGTGTCGGCGGCCATCATCGCCGCCTTCATCCCCGATCCGCACATCTTGTTGACGGTGGTCGCCTCGACCGACTGGGGCAGCCCGGCGTGGAGCGCCGCCTGCCGCGCCGGCGCTTGGCCGAGCCCGGCCGACAGCACGCAACCCATATAGGCGCGCTCGACGTCCGCGGGCGCGATGCCGGCGCGCTCGACCGCAGCGCGGATCGCGGCGGCGCCCAGCCGGGTCGCGGGCACGGCGGCGAGCGCGCCCTGGAACCCGCCCATCGGCGTGCGGGCGTAGGACAGGATCACGGTGGGATCGGACGCGGGATCGGCGGCGGACATCATACTCTCCTGACGGGGGCGGCGCTGCTACGCCTGCTCACCCTCGCTATAGGACGCCCGTCGCGCGCTGTCTTCAGCCGTCCACCCAGTCGCGCGGCAGCACCCGCGCCGCCGCCGCCATCAGCGCGCCGGCGACGAGGTAGAAGCCGAGCCCGAGCAGCAGCGCATAGCGCAGCGATTCGCTGCCGAACCGCGGCGCCAGCCCCTCCGACAGCGCGCCGACCAGCCACGAGCCGAGCCCCAGCCCGAACAGGTTGTTGACCAGCAGGAAACAGGCGCTGGCGGTGGCGCGCTGGGCGCCGGGCACCAGCTGCTGCACCGCCGTCAGCAGCGGCCCCGGCCAGGCATAGACCAGCGCCTGGGGCAGCAGGAACCACGCGAGCGCCGCGGCCCAGCTTCCCGACAGCATCCCGGCGGCGAGCAGCGGCACGCCGGCGACATAGGCGATGGCCGGCACCAGCGCATAGGCGCGCCGCGTCCGCCGCCCCCAGCGATCCGCGATCGCCCCGCCCAGCAGGATGCCCGCGATCCCGCCGGTCAGCAGCAGCACGCCGACGAAGCGCCCCGTCTCCGCCAGGCCGAGCCCGAAGCTGCGCATCATCAGGCTCGGCAGCCAGAAGGCGATGCCATAGCCCGCGGTCGACCCGGCGGCGCCGCCGAGCGACAGCAGCCAAAAGCTCGGCTTGCGCGCGAGCAGCCCGAACACCGGCAGCAGCGGCGTGCGCGGCGCGGCGCGGTCGCGCGGACGATCGCGCACCAGTAGGCGGAACAGCGGCGCGGTGAGCAGCCCGGCGACCCCCATCACGACGAAGGCGGTGCGCCACTCGACCGCCGCGGCGACCGCGCCGCCGAGCAGCACCCCCGCCGCCGAGCCGAGCGGGATGCCGAGCGAATAGATCGCCAGCGCCCGCGCGCGCTTGTCGGGCGCGAAATGGTCGGCGATCAGCGCGTAGGACGGCGCGACGCCGCCCGCCTCCCCCACGCCGACCCCCAATCGATAGAGGAACAGCTGCGCGAACCCCTGGGCGGTGCCGCACAGCGCGGTGAAGCCGCTCCACACCGCCAGGCTGAGCGCGATCACCCAGCTGCGGCTGGTGCGGTCGGCAACCATCGCGAGCGGGATCGCCAGCGTCGAATAGAGCGCGGCGAAGGCGAGCCCGCCGAGCAGCCCGAGCTGGGTGTCGGACAGGTCCAGGTCGGCCTTCACCGGCATCGCCAGGATGCTCAGGATCTGCCGGTCGAGGAAGTTGAAGCTGTAGACGAGCAGCAGCATCGCCAGCACCACGCCGGGGCGGCGATGCGGTGCGGCCGCGCCGGCGGGAGCGGTCATCGCGCTACTTCAGCTTGTCCTTGAGCGCCGCGAACGCCGAGAAGGGCTGCACCTCGTCCTCCTGCACCACCCCCGCCTCGCGCAGGATGCGGTCGGCATCGGCCGCACGCGGGAACGGGTCGAGCGCGAGCGCCAGCGTCTCGGCGGCCGCCTCGCCCAGGTCGATCGCGCCGCCGTCGAAGAACATCGTGTCGCATTCCTCGGCGGACAGCTCGATCTCGTCGCCTTCCGGCGTTCCTTCGGGCAGGAAGCGCAGCGCGAAGTCTTCGGCGATCGTCGCGGGGACCGGCTCGCCGGTGGCGACGCAGGCCTGCACCACCGCGCCCTCCAGGGTACCGTGCGCGACCACGCCCACGGCGTCGCGGCGCAGCGTGAACTCGGCGGACAGACGATCGACGCCGAGCAGGCGGAAGCGCCTGGCGAGCGCGGCGCGCTCCTCGGGCGTCGCCTCGACGCTTGCCTGCGACTCGCCGGTGCCGATGCGATCGAGGCGATGCAGGCGGCTGAATTCGGGGGTCATTCGGGAAGGTCTCCGGAAAGCAGGGTGGCGACCGGCACGCCGTCGAGCGCCCGGCGGAACGTCGCCAGCGCGCCGGCGACATGGGCGAGCGGCGCGGCGCCGGGATCCTCGCCGCGGAACACGTTGCGCAGCACTGCGGGCTCCAGCGCCCCCTCCGCCAGTCCCTCGCGATAGGCGCCGAGCCGGCCGCCGAGCAGCGCCATCATCCGGCCGATGTGCTTGCCCACGACGATGTCGCCGATTCCCTGCTGGCGCAGCTGGCCGTCCATATCCTCGACGAAGCGCTCGGTCAGCCGCACCGCGGGGTCGCTGCCCTCCGGCGCCGCCTCCAGCCGCAGCAGCACCATCGACAGCACCGACGCCAGCACGTCGAAGCGGCCGTCGGTGGTGTCGGGCACCTGCCCCTCGACATACCAGTGCGGCCGGCGCGCGCGGGCCACCACGGCGTCGTAGAGCGGCGCGAGCGGATCGGGCGGGGGCGTGCGGAACAGGTCGAGGAGACGCATGACGGCTTTCGAAAAGGGGGGCAAACCGAGGGCGGCCTTGTCGCGCACCGCCGGCCCGCATATTGAGGCGATCGGCGCGCGATGCAATCGCCGCCGAGCGCGCGTTTGCTGGAGGAAGTCGATGAAGCTGTTTGCGCACCACGGCGTTGCCGTTGCGGCCGTGGCGCTGGCCGCGCTGAGCCTGGGAGGCTGTGCCCGCGTGCGCACCCACCAAGGCTATGTGATCGATGCCGATCTGGTGAACGCCGTGCAGCCGGGCGTCGACACCCGCGATTCGGTCGCGAGCACGCTCGGCCACCCGACCTTCACCGGCCAGTTCGGCGCCGGCAATACCGAATGGTATTATGTGTCGCGCGACAGCCGGAACCTGGCGTTCAACCGCCCCAACCCGGTCGAGCAGACCACGCTGCGCGTTCGGTTCGACCAGAACGGCACCGTCCAGTCGATCGACCGCACCGGCATCGAGCAGGTCGCCTCGATCAGCCCGTCGGGCAAGAAGACGCCGACGCTGGGCCGCGAGCGCAGCTTCTTCCAGGATCTGTTCGGCAACATCGGCACGGTGGGCGCTGCCGGCATGGGCGGCGGCGGCAACCCGAACCAGTAACGCACGCACCTGCTCTCTCCCGTCGTCCGGCACGCTGCCAGACGACGGAGGACGCGGCCGCGAAAACGGCGGCGATGCAAAAGCCTGCCGTGCGCTTGTGCCCTCCCGGTCGCGCGGCTAACGCCGCCCCATGCGCTATGTGAGCACCAGGGGGAACGCGCCGGCTCTCGATTTCGAGGGCGCGACGCTGGCGGGGCTGGCCGCGGACGGCGGCCTCTATGTGCCGGAGGCGTGGCCGACGCTGTCGCGCGAGGCGATCGCGGGCCTCGCCGGCCTCTCCTATGCCGAGACGGCGGTGCGGGTGATGCTGCCCTTCGTCGGCGACAGCCTGAGCGAAGACGAACTGCGCAGCCTTTGCGAACAGGCTTATGGCACGCGCTTCGCCCATGCCGCGGTGACGCCGCTGGTCCAGCTCGACCAGCGCCACTGGCTGCTGGAGCTGTTCCACGGCCCGACGCTGGCGTTCAAGGACGTAGCACTCCAGCTGCTCGGGCTGCTGTTCGAACGCTTCCTGAGCGGCCGGTCGGAGCATGTGACCGTGATCGGCGCGACCTCGGGCGACACCGGTTCGGCGGCGATCGACGCGCTGGCGGGCCGCGCCGGCGTCGACATCTTCATGCTCCACCCGCACGGCCGCGTCTCCGACGTGCAGCGGCGGCAGATGACGACGGTGCTCGCCCCCAACGTCCACAACCTCGCCATCGACGGCAGCTTCGACGACGCGCAGGCACTGGTGAAGGCGATGTTCAACGCGCCCGAGTTCGCCGGCCGCTTCCATCTGTCGGCGGTGAACTCGATCAACTGGGCCCGGCTGATGGCGCAGGTGGTCTATTATTTCTACACCGCGGTGCGGCTGGGCGCGCCCGAGCGGCCGGTCGCCTTCTCGGTGCCCACCGGCAACTTCGGCGACGTGTTCGCGGGCTATGTCGCGCAGCGCATGGGGCTGCCGGTCGCGAAGCTGGTGGTCGCGACCAACGTCAACGACATCCTCCACCGCGCGCTGTCGACGGGCGACTATTCGACCGGCACCGTCACCGCGACGGATACGCCGTCGATGGACATCCAGGTCAGCTCCAACTTCGAGCGGCTGCTCCACGATCTCGGCGGCCGCGACGGCGCCGCGCTCGCGCTGCAGATGCAGGGGTTCGAGACCAGCCGCGCGATGCAGCTCAGCAACGCGCACCGCGACGGTGCCGCCGCGCTGTTCGCCAGCGCGCGCATCGATGCCGACGGCATGATGGGCGCGATGCGCTGGGCCTGCGAGCGCGCGGGCGAGCTGATCGACCCGCACACCGCGATCGGCCTGGCGGCGGCGCGCGAGGCGGACCTGCCCGCCGACGTGCCGGTCGTCACGCTCGCCACCGCCCATCCGGCCAAGTTCCCCGATGCGGTCGAGCGCGCCACCGGCCAGCGCCCGCCGCTGCCGCCGCGCGTCGGCGACCTGTTCGAGCGCGAGGAGCGCTGCGACCGCCTCCCCGCCACCTTCGAGGCCATCACCGGCTATATCGCCGAGCGTGCGGTGGCGCGCGCGTGAAGCTCGTCAGCCTGATCGGCGAACCCTGGGCCGATTATGGCCTGGTGGACTCGGGGCACGGTCGCAAGCTGGAACGCTACGGTCCCTATCGCTTCGTCCGCCCCGAACCGCAGGCGATGTGGGCGCCCGCGTCGCCCGACTGGGATGCCCACGGCGAATTCGTCCCCGGCTCCGACGAGGAAGGCGGCGGCCGCTGGCAGTTCGACAGGCCGGTGCCACGCGACGGCTGGCCGCTCGCCTGGGACCAGGTCCGCTTCACCGCGCAGAACACGCCGTTCCGTCACCTGGGCTTCTTCCCCGACATGGCCCCGGTGTGGAGCTGGATGCGCGAGCAGCTGACCGACGCGCCCGATCCCGAGTGCCTGAATCTGTTCGGCTACACCGGTGTCGGCACGCTCGCGCTGGCCTCGGCTGGCGCGCGCATGGTGCACGTCGACGCGTCCAAGAAATCGGTTGAGGCCGCGCGCGGCAACGCGGCGCTGTCTGGCATGACCGACCTGCCGGTGCGCTGGCTGGTCGAGGATGCGACCAAGTTCGTCGCCCGCGAAGTGCGCCGCAACCGCCGATACGACGGCATCCTGCTCGATCCGCCCAAATGGGGCCGCGGCCCTAATGGCGAGGTGTGGAAGCTGGAGGACCACCTCCCCGCCCTGATTGCCGACTGCCGCCAGCTGCTCGACGAGAACTCCCGCTTCCTGTTCCTGACCGTCTACGCCGTGCGCATGTCCGCGCTGGCGATCGGCGAGTTGCTCCGCCAGACGATGGCCGACCTGGGCGGCACCGTCGAATGCGGCGAACTCGGCGTGCGCGAGGAAGCCCGCGGCCTGACGCTCCCGACCGCCATCTTCGCGCGGTGGCGCCGATAGCACCCACCGTCATGCCAGCGCAGGCTGGCATCTCGTGCGGCAAGGACGGAGGGAGTGGGGCACCGATCCGCCCCAACCGGGAGACCCCAGCCTTCGCTGGGGTGACGGGTTGGAGTGAGAGGAGCGCTACTCCCGCGCGAAGCGCAGCGCCGCGCCGGCGACGAACGGCGCGCCCGCCAGCAGCAGCAGGCTGGTCGCCGCGACCAGCTTGAGGCCGCCGACGCCGCCCTCCAGCGCGCCGGCGCCGAACACCAGCAGCGGCAACGCGAAGGGGAGCATCACCAGCCCGGCGACCGCGCCGGCGCCGCGCAGCCCAGCCACCAGCGCCGCGGTCGACACCGCCAGCGCCGCCAGGCCGGGCGTGCCGAGCAGCAGGCCCAGTTCCAGCCGCAGCAGCACCTCGGCCGGCATCTCCAGCAGCGCGGCGCTGAGCGCGGCGGCGAGCATTACCGCGGGGCCGAAACCGATCCAGTGGCCGGCGATCTTGGCGGCGGCGATGCCGGCGTCGGGCAGCCCGCGCACCGCGAACTGGTCGATCACCCCCGATTCGAGATCGGGCAGCACCAGCCGCTCGACGGGAAGCAGCGCGGCGAGCAGCGCGGAGGCCCACACCACCCCGCCGCCGATCCGCGCGAGCAGTTTGGCATCGGGGCCGATCGCAAAGGGAAACAGCGTCGCGACGAGCAGGAAGAAGGCGAGCGTCAGCATCAGACCGCCGCCGCTCCACGCGCGGCGCAGCTCGCGCAGCACGATCGCGATCATGCCGCCGGCTCCAGCGGCAGCACGCGCGCGTCCGGGAGCGCGACCGGCACGTGGCTTGCGACGAGAACGATGCCGCCGTCCGCGCGGTGTCGGGCGACCAGCGTCTCGAGCAGCGCCGTCGAGGCGGCGTCGAGGCCGTTGACCGGTTCGTCGAGCAGCCAGATGCCGGCGCCGCCCGCCACCACTCGCGCCAGCGCCGCGCGCCGCCGCTGGCCGGTCGACAGCATCCGCACCGGCACCTCGGCCAGCGCGTCGAGCCCGACCGCGGCCAGCGCCACCGGCACCCGCGCCCGCGCGTCGTCGAGCATCGCCCAGAAGCCGACCGCCGCCGCCAGCGTCCGCTCGGGATCGAGCGCCGCCGCCTCGGCCAGCAGTGCGCGCACACCGTTCGCCTCGACGCGGCCGGCGGCGGGGGCGAGCAGCCCGGCGGCGATGCGGATCAGGCTCGACTTGCCGACGCCGTTGGGGCCGGTCACCAGCGCCGCCTCACCGGCGTCGAGCGCGAGGTCGAAACCCTCGAACAGCAGCCGCCCGCCGCGGCGGCAGGCGATTCCGTCCAGCACGAGCCGCGCCGTGCTCACGCGCCCGCCGCGTCCTCCAGCGCGTGCATGTCGGCGTCGGACAGGCCGAAGTGGTGCCCCACCTCGTGCACCACGACATGGGTGATCAGCGCGTCGAGGCCGACGCCGGTCTCGACCCATTCGTCGAGCAGCGCGCGGCGATAGAGGTGAATGCGGTCGGGCATCGCGCCGCCGGCCCAGGCCGATTTCTCGCCGACCGGCAGCCCGTGGTAGAGACCCGTCAGCGCGAACGGATCCTCGATCCCCATCGCGTCGAGCGTCGCGTCGTCGGCGAATTCCTCGACCAGCAGGACGATGTCCTTCAGATGCTCTGCGAAGGGCTCGGGAATGCGCGCGAGCGCCGCGCGTGCCAGCGCCTCGATACGGGCGGCGTCGGGCGCGAACTGCGAAGGCGCTTGCTCGGACATGGCTTCGTCCCATAGGCCGTGGCGGCAAGACGGCACAAGGAGCGTCGCGATGGAGCTGTTGAACGAGGCGGAGCGCGCCGACGCGCTCGACGGGCTGGCCGACTGGGATCACGACGACGGGCGCGACGCGATCACCCGCAGCTTCACCTTCGATAATTTCAGCCAGGCGTTCGCGTTCATGACCCAGGTGGCGATGCTGGCGGAAAAGGCCGACCACCATCCGGAGTGGTCAAACGTGTGGAACCGGGTCGACATCCTCCTCACCACGCACGATGCGGGCGGGCTGTCGTACCGCGACATCGACATGGCCCAGGCGATCGACGCGCTGGTGGAATGAGGCTGGACGTTGGCCGCGGTTTTGCCTGGGCGGAACGCATGAAATCGTTCCTGATCGCATTGACGCAGAGCGTCCTCACCGCCGTGTATTGGTGGTTGGTCGCGACCGTGTCCTTTGGTTTGTTCGGCGGCGACCGCAATCCCAATCTACCCCCAGTGCCCGAGAGCACACTGATGGCGCAAACCTATGGCACTATCGCCGTTGCTATCTTGGTTTATGCCTTGCTGCTTCTTGGATGGTGGCGGATCAGGAGACGCCGGCAAAGCTCGGAGAACGCATAAGCCGTCTTTGGCACGTCTCGCGCGTATCGCAGCAGCCGGAAAGGCCGACCGCGATGGCAGGGTAGGTTGGCCAAACGCTCTTCGAGCGGAGACGGCAGACCGCAGCTTGCTCACCTACTCGAGGTTCCGCCGAACGTCCGCTACTGGGCGTAGCGGACTCTGCCGTTTGCGGTCTCGACCCTATCCCCGTCCTCTTCATCGGCATGCAGGACCCTCCGGCGCTGCCGCCCGTTGAGGGGGCATGCCGAACCCTTCCGACCGCCCGATGCGGCTGGGCTTCCCCGTCAAGGTGATGGGCCAGCCCGAGCTCAAGAGCAACGACACTCGCCGCTGGCAGTCGAACCCGCATCTCAAATGCTCGCTGGAGCATGTCGACCGCATTCTCGACTATTGCGCGGCCAAGGGCATTTCGATGTACCGGCTGTCATCGGAGCTGGCGCCCTATGCCACCCATCCCGACATGCCGCAGTTCCACGCTATGGTCGCCGAAAGCGATGCGGAGCTCGCCGCCTTCGGTGCCAAGGCGCGGTCGCTCGACATGCGGCTCTCGTTCCATCCGTCGCAGTACATCCTGCTCAACAGCCCCGACGCCGACCTCACCCGCCGCAGCATCCACGATCTCGCCAGCCAGTCGGAAATGCTCGACCGCATGGGGCTGGACGACGAGGCGGTGGTAATCACCCATGTCGGCGGCGTTTACGACGATCGCGAGGCGGCGCGCGCCCGCTGGATTGAAGGCTGGGAACAGTCCCCGGACCATGTCCGCCGCCGGCTGGTGCTGGAGAACGACGACCTGCGCTTCTCGGCCGCGGACGTGCTGTGGATCCACGAGAGAACCGGCGTGCGGCTGATCTTCGACTATCAGCATTTCTGGTGCCTCAACCCCGAAGGGCTGAACCTGCGCGAGACGCTGGAGCGCTTCCTGGCGACTTGGCCCGACGGCGTGCGGCCGAAGATTCACTTCTCCTCGCCGCGTACCGAGATGCGCGAGGTGAAGCAGAAGATCGCGCCTTCCCAACGCGGCAAGGCGAAGAAGGGCGAGGTCACCAAGGCGCCGGTGAAGGCGAACGCGCGCGTGAAGACGGTGCTGCGCCCGCCGGTGTGGACCGGCCATGCCGATTTCACCAACCCGTTCGAGTTCGCGACCTTCCTGCGCACGGCCGAGGGGCTGGTGTTCGACGTGATGCTGGAGGGCAAGTCGAAGGACCTCGCCCTGATGAAGCTGCGCGGCGACCTGCTGCGCTACGCCCCCGACGTGGCGGCGCGCTTCGGCATCCATGCCGAGGACGCGGCCGAGCTCGCGGCGGACGATGCGGCGATGGACGACGGCGTCGATGCCGAGGAGACGCCCGATGTGGACGAGGGTGCCCGCTGACACGCCGGATACCGGCGCCGCCTCGCCCGTTGGGACACGACAGCTTCAGGAGATTCCCATGCTTCGCTCCCTTCTCGTCGGCCTCGTCGCCGGCCAGCGCGCGATGACCCCGCTGGCGCTCGTCGCCGGTGCCGCACGCCGCGATCGCCTGCCCGCCGATGCGCCGGGCCGGGCGCTGCTCGCGAACCCGCTGGTCGCCTCGGGCGCGGTCGCGCTGGCGGCGGCGGAAATGGCGGGCGACAAGATGCGCACCGCGCCCGATCGCATCGTCGTGCCGGGGCTGATCGCCCGCACCGCGACGGCAGCCTTTGCAGGCGCGGCCCTCGCACCGACCAACGAGCGCAAGACGGCGGCGGTGCTGGCGGCAGCGACGGCGATCGCCGCGTCCTATGTGGGCTGGACGCTCCGCATGCGGGCGCTGCGCCGGTTCGGTCAGGACAAGAGCGGCTTCGTCGAGGACGCACTGGTGCTCGGCAGCGGGCTGGCGATCACGCGCTGACATGGCCGTGCTCCTGCGCAGGTGGGAGCACGTTGGGTTATGCGCGACCGTTCCAAGGGTAGCCGTACCCCGGCGCAGGCCGGGGCCCAGCTTCGGTGGCCCCTCGGCTCGAACGCACCTCGACCGTTTCCCAACTGGACCCCGGCCTGCGCCGGGGTACAAGATTGCCGCGACGGATCTCCCTCAACAGTCCCCAACCTCCGCAAGCAGCGCCTGCACCCGCGCGGCGCGTTCGGCGGGGTCGTCGATGCGCTCGGCCAGCACAAAGCGGTCGCCCTTCGCCTCCAGCGCTTCGGCCTTCAGCTTAGCCTTGCCGTAGGGGGTGAGCGCGATGCCCCCCGGCCCGGCGTCGACGCGGGCGACGCCGGCGGTCCGCGCCAGCTGGCGGATGCGCGCGACCGTCATCAGCCGCTGCGCTTCCTCCGGCAGTTCGCCGAAACGATCCTCCAGCTCCTCCTCGAAGCCGTCGAGCGCCGCCTCGTCCGCCAGCCGCGCGAGCCGGGCGTAGAGCGTCAGCCGCACCTCCGCTTCCGGAATCCACGCCTCCGGCAGCCGTCCTTCGATCCCCAGGTTGAGCTCGGGCGTCCACACCGCGACTTCCTCGCCACGCGCCGAGCGCAGCGCGAGGCCGAGCAGATGCTGGTAGAGGTCGACGCCGATCAGCTTCATGTGCCCGGCCTGCGCCTCGCCCATCAGGTCGCCGGCGCCGCGCATGTCGAGGTCGCGCGCGGAGATCGCGAAGCCCGCGCCCAGCCGGTCGAACGCCTGCAACGTCCGCAGGCGCTTGAGCGTCGCCTCGGCGATCTCGGCCTCGGGCTCGGTCAGCAGCAGCACCTGCCCCCGCCGCCCGCCGCGCCCGACGCGGCCGCGCAGCTGGTGGAGCTGGCTGAGGCCGAAGCGGTCGGCATGGTGGACGATCATCGTGTTGGCGCGCGGCACGTCGAGCCCAGCCTCGATGATGTTGGTCGCGAGCAGCACGTCGCCCGCACCATTGGCAAAGGCGACCATCGCCTCGTCGATCTCGGCCGCCGGCATCTTGCCGTGCGCGGCGACGATCCGCAGTTCGGGCACGAGTGTCTTCAGTTGCGCCTCCAGCGGCGCCATGTCCTCGATGCGGGGCACCACCACGAAGCTCTGCCCGCCGCGGCCCTTTTCGCGCAGCAGCGCGGTGCGGACGGTGACGGGATCGAAGCTGCCGATCGCGGTGCGGATCGGCTGGCGGCGCGCGGGCGGGGTGGCGAGGATCGACAACTGCTGCAGCCCGACGAGCGCGGTCTGCAGCGTGCGCGGGATCGGCGTGGCGGACAGCGCCATCACATGGCCCGCGCACAGATCGCGCAGCTTCGCCTTGTCGGCGGCGCCGAAGCGCTGCTCCTCGTCGATCGCGACCAGCGCCAGGTCGCGGTATTCGACGCCCGCGCCCGCCACCGCGCCGGTGCCGATCACCACCTGGATCGATCCGTCGGCGAGACCAGCCTTGACCTGCTTCTTTTCCGCATCGCTCGACAGGCGGGAGAGCCCGGCGACGGTGATGCCGCTGCCTTCGAACCGCTGCTGGAAGGTTTCGAGGTGCTGACGCACCAGCACCGTCGTCGGTGCGGCGATCGCCACCTGCCGCCCGGCGAGCGCGACCATCGCCGCCGCGCGCAGCGCCACCTCGGTCTTGCCGTAGCCGACGTCGCCGATCACCAGCCGGTCCATCGGCTTGCCCGAGGCGAGATCGTCGCGCACCGCCGCGATCGCCCGCGCCTGGTCGGGCGTCTCGGTGAAAGCGAAGCCGGCGGCGAAGCGTTCGTAGGCGGACGGATCGGGCTCGATCGGGTCGGTGGTGCGCGCGTCGCGCTCGGCGGCGAGCGCGGCCAAGCCCTTGGCGCTTTCCGCCACCGCCGCGTCGATCGCGCCGCGGCGCTTTTCCCAGCTCGACCCGTCGAGCGAGTCGAGCGTCACCGAATCGGCGTCGGCGCCATAGCGCCAGATGCGGTCGGCTTCGGCGACCGGTACCAGCCGGCGGCCCTCGCGCGCATAGCCGAGCATGATCGCGTCGCCACCCTGGTCGCCCGGCAGCGGCTCCAGCCCCAGCACCGTGCCGATGCCGAAATCCTCGTGCACCACCACGTCACCGACGCGCAGCTCGCCCGCGCCCGCGAACAGCGGGTCGATGGCCGCGACCGCACTGTCGTCGGCGACCGCGCGCCCGCCGAGCAGGTCGCCGGCGGCGACCACCGCCAGCCCCTCGACCGAGAAGCCGCGCTCGATCGGCGCGGCGAGCGTGCCGAACTGGCCCGGTTTCAGCCTGCGCGCGGCCTGCCAGCTGGCGACGTCCGCGGGCTCGGTCTTGAGCAGCTTCTTCACGCGCGCGCCCAGGAAGCGCAGGTCGCGGCGCGAGCCGACGACCAGCAGCGCACCGTCCTCCAGCGCGGCACGGCCGAAGCGGCCGAACCCGCGCGAGGGCTGGCGCTGTTCGACGAAGCGCGGCGGCGCGTCGCCGGGTTCGGGAAGGCCGAGCTTGGAAGCCTTCGCCAGCTGCGCCTTCCACTCCGCGTCGGGCACGGTGCCCGCCTGCGCGCGGCGCCGCTTGGCGCCGTCTTCGGCGAGCGCGACGAAGCGCGTGCGGCGCTTGTCGGCGCCGGGGTCGGTGGCGACCGCGACCGGCGGCAGATGGACGAGCAGCGACACGCCCGCCTCCCCAACCGGCGGCTCCATCGCGCGACCGATCTCGATCGCGTCCAGCGTCTCCTCGGAGCGCTGCGTCGCCGGATCGTAGCAGCGGATCGCGGCGATCCGCCCCTCGGCGACCTCGATCCGGATCGGCCGCGGCGCATCGGCGGGGAAGATGTCGACCACGCCGCCGCGCACCGCGACCTCGCCGGGCTCGTCGACGCGGTCGTCGGTGAAATAGCCGATCGCCTCGGCATCGGCGCGGAACGCCTCCGGGTCGAGCGCGTCGCCCACCGCCAGCGCCGGCGGGGCGGCATCGAACGACGCGACCGGCGGCAGCAGCGGCACCGTCGCCTCGGCGGTGGTGATGCAGGCGAGCCGCGGGCGCTTGCCGTCCTCTGCCAGGGTACGCAGCCGGCGCAGCGCCGCCACGCGCCGGCCGACGTTGGCGGCGGACGGCGGTGCGTCGTCCCCGGGGATCGCATCGCTCGACGGCAGATGCACCACCGCCGCCTCGGGCGCGAGCGCGGCGAGTGCTGCCGCGATGCGCTCGGCGCGCTGTTCGTCGGCGGCGATGAACAGCAGGTCCTGGGTAGCGAGCGCCTCGGCCAGGGCGGCGGCAAGCGCGCCCTGCGGCATGGGTGCGACAGTCGGCATCAGGCGGCGCGACCGGCGCGCGCGAAAAAGTCGGGCATCGGGGACTCCAGCGCGCCGGACGGCGCGTGCCGGTCCAAACGACCGCACCGCTCCCGCGTTCCGCCAGATACGCGCGTCGAACCTCCAACCAAGGCAGTCCCGGCTGACGACGTGCCCCCCGCCCCATTCTCGTCATCCTGACGGAAGTCAGCATCCATTTGCGCAACGATCGAGTCGCGAGCGGAGCGGCAATGGATCCTGACTTTCGTCAGGATGACGGGAGGGGAGCGTTCCGCGCCTTTCGGAAGGCCTGAGAAAGACGAAGCCGAGGTGCAAAGGGCGCGGTGGTGTGGCCCGACGCGTCGCAACCAGGTTCCGGCCGCCGCCGACGGACGCGCTCAGTCGGCGTCTTCGATCCAGTCGGGAAGACTGCGCGCGTCCGTCGGCCGGGTGTCGGCGCCCATGCTGTTGCGCATGATCTCCAGCGCCCATTCGGTGCGCTGCGGATCGCTGCTCGCCACGCCGTCTTCGGGCACCCACAGCGCATATTGACGCATGTGCGCGTCGGCGGCGGTGAACAGCACGCAGATGTCGGCGGCGACCCCGGTCAGCACCAGCCGGCTCACGCCCAGCCGTGGCAGCAGCACCGGCAGGTTGGTGGCGTAGAAGCCCGAGAACTGCGGCTTGATGACGAAATAGTCGTTCTCGCGCGGGCGCAGACGGCGGGTGAGGTCGCGCCCCGGCGCGTCGCTGTCCACCACCCGGTCGATCAGCCGCGAGCGCTCCGAATGCCACTGGTCGTCGTTGTCGTTGACGTAGATGACCGGCACGCCCGCGACATCGGCGGCCTCGCGCAGCCGCAGGATCGGCGCGACGGTCGCCTCCGCCGCTGCGCGCATCGGCGCCGCGTCGTCGAACTCGAGCGCATTGACCATATCGATGATCAGCAGCGCCGTGCGTCCGGGTGCTTCCACCGCCTCCGCCATCGCCTCTCTCCTGTCGCCGTTCCAGCGCGCCCGCCGTCGCCCCGGTTCCGCTCAACCCTGCGGCGGCTGGCCGTTGGAGGCGGAGACGCCGCCGTCGACCGCGACGATCGCGCCGGTCATGAAGCTCGCATCCGGGCTGGCGAGGAACGCCATCACCGCCGCCACTTCCTCGGGCTCGCAGACCCGGCCGAGCGGGATTCGCTCGACGAACTTGGCGACCAGCGGGTCGTCCTTCAGCATGTCCTCGGTCATGCCGGTGCGGGTGAGGCTGGGAGCGACCGCGTTGACGCGCACGCCGCGCTTGCCGAACTCCAGCGCCAGCGCGCGGGTGAGGTTCACCACCCCGCCCTTGGCCGCATTATACGGGCTCAGCCCCCAGTCGCCGCCGATACCGGAAACCGAGGCGGTGTGGACGATCGACCCGCCGCGCTTTTCCAGATGCGGCACCGCGGCGCGCGCGCAGAAGAACACGCTGCTCAGGTCGGTCGCGATCACGCGGTTCCACTGGTCGTCGTCGATCGCCTCGGGCGCGCCTTCCGAAGCGATCCCCGCGTTGCTGACCAGCACGTCCAGCCCGCCGAACCGCGCCACCACGTCGGCGACCATCCGGTCGACCGCAGAGGAATCGGACACGTCGACGGTGAGCGCCAGCGTCCGCTCTTCGGGCAGCGCGGCGGCGGTTTTCTCGAGCTGGTCGCTCAGGTCCGCCAGCGCGACGTTCGCGCCCTCCTCCGAGAAGCGCCGGGCCGCAGCCGCCCCCATGCCGGAGGCGGCGCCGGTGACGAGCACGGTCTTTCCTTCGAAACGCTGCATGCCAAAATCTCCCGATCGGTTTTCAGGAGAACGGGCCGGCAGCGCCCTGGTTCAGTCGAACAACCCTTCTTGCGTATTCGTCGGCGGATCGAGCCCGAGATGCTTCCACCCGGCGGAATTGAGGCAGCGTCCGCGGGCGGTGCGCGCGACCATGCCGATCTGGATCAGATAGGGCTCGATCACTTCCTCGATCGTGTCGCGCGGCTCGGACAGGCCGGCGGCGAGCGTCTCCACACCGACCGGGCCGCCGCGGTACACGTCGGCGATCATCGTCAGATAGCGCCGGTCCATCGCGTCAAGGCCCTGGTTGTCGACTTCCAGCCGGTTGAGCGCGCTGTCCGCGGTGCGCGCGTCCACCGTCGCCGCCCCGGCGACATTGGCGAAGTCGCGCACCCGCCGCAGCAGCCGGCCGGCGATCCGCGGGGTGCCGCGCGCACGCCGGGCGATCTCGCGCGCGCCGTCGGAAGCGACGTGCAGGTCGAGCAGCCCGGCGGCGCGCGTCACCACCCGCTCCAGCTCGTCGACCGTGTAGAACTGCAGCCGCACCGGGATGCCGAAACGGTCGCGCAACGGCGTCGTCAGCAGGCCCTGCCGCGTGGTCGCCCCGACCAGCGTGAAGCGCGGCAGGTCGATCCGCACCGACCGCGCCGATGGCCCCTCACCGATCATCAGGTCGAGCGCGCGGTCCTCCATCGCCGGGTAGAGCACTTCCTCGACCGCGGGATTGAGGCGATGGATCTCGTCGATGAACAGGACGTCGCCGTCCTCCAGGTTGGTGAGCAGCGCCGCGAGATCGCCCGACTTGGCGATCACCGGGCCGGAGGTGGCGCGAAACCCCACCCCCATCTCGCGCGCGACGATCTGCGCGAGCGTGGTCTTGCCGAGCCCAGGGGGCCCGAAGAACAGCACATGGTCGAGGGCATCGCCGCGGGACTTCGCCGCGTCGATGAACACGCGCAGATTCTCGCGCGCCGCCTTCTGCCCGACGAACTCGTCGAGCGAGCGCGGGCGCAGCGCGGCATCGACGTCCTCGCCGCGGCGCGCCGGCGTCAGGATGCGGTCGGCGTCGCTCACCGGCCGACCGCGCGGGGATCGTTGATGTCCATGATTCGTTCCGTACCGATGCACACCGCCCCCTGTCGAGGCACATCGCACCGCGCCGGGACTGCGCGATGACCGATCGCCCGCCCCTGTCGCTCGTCACCGCGGTGGCGCCGCCGCTGCTCGCCGAACTCGAACGGCGCTTCACCGTCCATCGCGCCTCCCCCCCGGCCGACACCCGCGCGATGGTGGCGGGCGGGGCGAGTCTGATCGATGCCGAGATGCTGGACGCGCTGCCCCGGCTGGAGATCATCGCCGTGCACGGCGTCGGCCATGACGGCATCGACCTGGACGCCGCCCGCGCCCGCGGCATCCGCGTCACCACCACGCCCGACGTGCTGACCGACGACGTCGCCGACCAGGCGATCGCGCTGATGCTGGCGGTGCAGCGGCGGATCGCGGTCAACGACCGGATGGTGCGCGACGGCGGCTGGCGGGTACCGCTCGGCCGCCGAGCGAGCGGGCGGCGGATCGGCATCTTCGGGCTCGGCCGCATCGGCCAGGCGATCGCCCGCCGCGCCGAGCCCTTCGCCGCCGAGCTGCGCTACACCGCCCGCAGCGCGAAGCCGGACCTGCCGTGGCAGTTCGTTCCGGACATCGCCGCGCTGGCGGCGGCCTCGGACGTGCTGATCCTGGCGGCGCCGGGCGGCGCGGCGACGCACCACATCGTCGATGCCGACGTGCTGGCGGCGCTCGGGGCCGACGGGGTGCTCGTCAACATCGCGCGCGGCAGCCTGGTGGACGAAGCCACGCTGATCGCGGCGCTCGCCGGCGGCACCATCGCCGGCGCCGGGCTGGACGTGTTCGCGGCCGAGCCCGACGTGCCGCGCGCGCTGCGCCACATGGACCATGTCGTGCTCGCGCCGCACCAGGGCAGCGCCACCGAGAGCGGTCGCGCGGCGATGGCCGCGCTGGTGCTCGCCAACCTCGACGCGCATTTCGCGGGACAGCCGCTGCCGACGCCGCTGGTCTAGACCAGCCCTTTTGCCTAAGCTTTGCTCAGACAAAAGGAGAGAGGAAGCCTTGGCGATCGACCGGACGGAAGTAATGCGCCGTGGGCGCACGGTGCGGATGCTGGCGCTGCTGGGGGCGACCGCCTTGCTGAGCGTCGGCGCCACCGCGGAGCCGCCCCGGCAGGCGGCGGCCGCGCCGCGGATCGATGCCGAGACGGTGCTTCGCCAGCAGTTCGGCAACGACGCGCCCTGGTATCGCGACAACGTGCCGCTGTTCGAATCGTCCGATCCCAAGCTAGACGCGGTCTACTACTATCGCTGGAAGCTGTTCCGCGCGCACCAGCGCGACCTGGGCGAAAAGGGCTATATCAGCACCGAGTTCATGGACGACGTGGGCTGGCAGCGCGAACCCTATGCCAGCCTGAACGACGCCACCGGCTTCCACCTCTACGAGGGCCGCTGGCTGCGCGACCGCCGCTACGCCGGCGACTATGTCGACTTCCTCTACCAGGACGGCGGCAACGACCGGCATTTCAGCGAGGCGATCGCCGACGCCACCTATGCCCGCTTTCTGGTCGACGGCGATCGCGCCGACGCGCTGCGCCACCTGCCGACGATGCGCCACGTCTATGGCCTGTGGGACGATCATTTCGACTTCGCCAAGGGGCTGTATTTCATCGAGCCGCTGCTCGACGCGACCGAATACACGATCTCGTCGATCGACGCATCGGGCGGCAAGGACGGGTTTCGCGGCGGCGACGCGTTCCGCCCGACCATCAACGCCTATATGTACGCCAACGCCCGTGCGATCGCGCGGCTTTCGGCGCTGGCGGGCGATGCCGAAACGGCGGCCGACTACGACGCGCGCGCCGACCGGCTGCGCACCCGCGTCGAGGAAGCGCTGTGGATACCCAAGCTCGGCCACTTCGCCGATCGCTACAAGGTCTCCAACGAGCATGTGAAATACTGGGAGCCGATCCGCGGGCGAGAGCTCGCCGGCTATGTGCCGTGGACCTTCGACCTGCCGAGCGACGATCCTCGCTTCGCCACCGCCTGGAAGCACCTGCTGTCGCCACAGGGGCTGGGCGGCCCGTTCGGCATGCGCACCGTCGAGCCGAGCTACCCGCATTATATGCAGCAGTATCGCTACGAGGGCACCGCGCGCGAATGCCAGTGGAACGGGCCCGTCTGGCCTTTCCAGACGACGCAGACGCTCACCGCCATGGCCAATCTGCT
This sequence comes from Sphingomonas mangrovi, assembly GCF_047975845.1. Taxonomy (NCBI): domain Bacteria; kingdom Pseudomonadati; phylum Pseudomonadota; class Alphaproteobacteria; order Sphingomonadales; family Sphingomonadaceae; genus Sphingomonas; species Sphingomonas mangrovi. Next base: position 52,730 of record NZ_JBIUCZ010000012.1, read on the forward strand.
GCGCGACCGGCGCCAGAACGTCGTCACCCGCGCCGATTATCTGCGGCTGCTGCGGCAATATGCGCAGCTCCACTATCAGGGCGACCGGCTCGACCTGGAGGAGGATTACGATCCCGACACCGGCAAGCCGATCGTCGGGCTGGCGCGCAGCCACCATTATTTCCACTCCGGCTTCAACGATCTGGTGATCGCCGGCCTCGTCGGGCTGCGCCCGCGTGAGGACGACGTGCTGGAGGTCGACCCGCTGGTCCCCGCCGGCACCGGTGCGGACACGCTACAGTGGTTCCAGCTGCAGGACGTGCCCTATCACGGCCGGCTGGTGACGATCCGCTACGATGCGGACGGCAGCCATTATCGCCAGGGTAAGGGCCTCCGAGTGCTGGTCGACGGGCAGGAAGTCGCGCGCAGCGACAAGGCCGAAAAGATCGAGGTGCCGATCGCCCGCCGCGCCGCGCCGCCGCGGGATCGAAAGGTCGATCGTGCGGTCGAGCTGGTGCGCGGCAACTACCCCAAGCCCAGCGCGTCGAGCGGCGCGCCGGAGCGGATCCACGACGGCGTCGACGGCCGGGTGGTGTTCTTTCCCGAGAACGACCACGGCTGGAGCAGCCGGGCGGGCGAGCGCGCGCCCTGGTTCCAGGTCGACTTCGGCACGCCGACCGCGCTGTCCTCGGCCGAACTCGCCTTCTTCGCGGACGGCAGCCACGCGGCGCCGGCAAGCTTTGCGATCGAGGCGCAGGTCGACGGCCGCTGGCGAACGGTCTCGGCGCAACAGGAGGCGCCGCTCGCCAACGGCATCACCAACGCGCGCTGGACGCCCCTGCGCGCCACGGCGATGCGCGTGCGGATGCGCCCGCAGCCCGGCAAGCCGGTGCGGCTGGTCGAGCTGAAGCTGTCCTAGCGGTCAGAACGCGACGGTGCGCGGCGCCGTCGTCACCTGCCCGTCGGCCGAGATCGTCTGCATCGCGCACCGGACCGCACCGGCGGCGAGCTGCGGCCGGCGGCAGCGCGGGATCGCCTTGACGCGTGCGAGGTCGCTCGCCCGGTAGACCGTCGTGCGGTAGACGTGCTGGTCGGCGACCTGCTCGATCGCGCAGGCGACGGCGATATGGGTCCGACTGCGCGCCACTTCCGGCCCGGTGCAGTCGCGTTCGATCGGCCGGCGCTTGCCCGCGATGTCGTCGACCGCCGTGCGCAGTCCCTCGCGCGGGTCTTCGGGCGAGGAGATGAAATAGGGACGCAGCAGCAATCCCTCGCGCATCTTACTGACAACGTCTTCCCCGTCGAAGTTGATCGGGGTGCCGCGCATCGTTGCGAAGCTGGGGTCGACCGCTGCGATGCCACGCTCGGCTAGGCTGTCCGGCTTTGGCGTACAGCGCTTCACGTATGCCCCTGCCGGCCGTGCCCCTTTGCCGGGCCGCGTCGCAAGAACGTAGAGGCCAGACCGCATCTCGCGACAGTCGCTACTCGCCATCACCCGAGTCCCGGGCGCACGCTTGGCCGCTGGCTCGCCGACCAGCGCTAACGGATCGGCCGAGCTCTGCAGGATCAGCCAGTCGCGGCCAGGCGGCTGCGCCACTGCAGCGCTGGCGCTCAGCACAAGTGCAAGCGACGCGACGATCTGCAACGCAGTCACAGACCGCTCTCCCGCTTGACGGCGCGGAGTTCCGAATTTTGCCGACCTTGGAGGTGCGCCCAATCCTTGAAGCTTTTCCAATCCCCGCCCCATACCAATCCCTGTGCCTTGCCTGCCTTGCCCAGTGCTCGAAAAAAGACATGGCAATCGGGTTCGTTCCATGCCCAGCGCTCGTCGATCAGGTCCACGGCCCAGGCATTCGGAATCCCCTGCGGCGTCTGCGCGTTGTGGAAGCTGAAGCGGACGGTGGTTACGCCGCGGCGGAGCAGTTGCTGCTGCACTGCTACCGATCGCCAGCCGAACACAATCTTCGGGCGATAGCCTTCCGCTTTCAGCGACTGTATGACTGCGGTAATCTTCTGTCGGAAACCCGGTTCCAGGCTCGCGAGCTTCTTTTCCTGGGACCATTGCTGACTGTCGCCGGTCCAGTCGGTGCGTGTCTCCTGCACGCCCGGCGCGCGCGCTGGCGGAGAAGGCGGCGGCGTCGCGGCACGCGGTGTCGGCGCAGAGGGCCTCGACGGCATAGTGGCCCGGATTGCTGCGCTATTCAACCGGTGCAGCGTCTTGCCGCCGACGTCGACGCGCCCGTCGGGACGTGTCAGGAACCGCTGCTGGTAACCTAAGATCGCGGCGACCGTCCGCCGTCCGGCGATCCCGTCGACCGGGCCAGGATTCGCGTTCGCGCGCCGAAGGAGCTCCTGAACGTTGCGCACGTCGTCTGCCCGATTGACTCCGCGCTGCCCGACACTCGCTGAAATGGTGACCATGCGTCGCATCCCCAATTCGTTGTTCGGGGAAGATGCCTGTAAGCGGCTCGCAAAGGCAAGCAACCTTTGGCGGAGGTCCAGCCGCGGCTAGCGCGCCGCCTTGCGCAGCGCCAGGCGGACCAGCGCGTCGAGGCTGGCGCCGGCGTCGAGTTCCTCGGCCGCCGCCTCCACCGCGCGCGCGGCCTCGGCGGGCTTGAACCCCAGGTTGAGCAGCGCCGACACCGCATCCGCGCTCGCGCCACCCGCCGGGATCGCGGCGCCTGCCACCCCAGGTGGCCCGGGCGCGATGCCGCCGACCTTGTCCTTCAGCTCCATCGCGATGCGCTGGGCGAGTTTCGGCCCCACACCGTTGGCGCGGCCGATGCTCGCCTTGTCGCCCTTGGCGATCGCGGTGCGCAGTTCGTCGGGGGCGAGCACCGACAGGATCGCGAGCGCCACGCGCGCGCCCACGCCCTGCACGCCGGTCAGCAGCCGGAACCAGTCGCGCTCGTCGGCGGTGGCGAAGCCGACCAGCCGGATGAAATCCTCCGCCACCAGCATCTCGGTGTGGATGGTGACAGGCTCGCCCACGCCGCCCAGCGCCTGCAGCGTGCGCGACGAGGCGCCGACGAGATAGCCGACGCCGCCGACGTCGATCACCGCGTTGTCGATGCCGGTCGACTCCAGCCGGCCCTTTAGATGCGCGATCATGCCCCCACTCCCGTCCGTCGGGCGCGCGCATGGGCGCTCGCCAGGTGATGCGCATGGGTGATCGCCACCGCCAGCGCGTCGGCGGCGTCCGGCCCGGCGAGCTTCACGCCCGGCAGCAGATGGCCGACCATCGCCTGGATCTGGCGCTTGTCGGCGCCGCCGGTGCCGACCACCGCCTTTTTGACCACGCTAGGATGATATTCGCCGATCGCGAGCCCTGCGGTGGCGGCGGCGAGCAGCACCACGCCACGTGCTTGCCCCAGCTTGAGCGTCGACTGGGCGTTGGTGTTGCCCAACACCTCCTCGGCCGCCGCGCTGTCGGGCCGCTCGGTGCGGATCACCTCGCCCAGCGCGCCGAACAGGTGCGACAGCCGCCGGGGCAGTTGCATCGACGGATCGGTGCGGATCTGCCCGTTGGCGACGTGGCTTAGGCGATTGCCGTCGGCCCGGATCACGCCCCAGCCGGTGGTGCCGAGACCCGGGTCGAGACCGAGGATGATCAGCCGAGCTTCTCCATTACCGCGTCGGACACTTCGTAATTGCCCCACACGGTCTGGACGTCGTCGTCGTCGTCCAATGCGTCGATCAGCTTGAACAGCGTCGCGGCATCGTCCTCGCCGACGTCGACCATCGTCTGCGGCTTCCACGCGAGCTTGGCGCCCTCGGCCTCGCCCAGCACGGGCTCCAGCGCCTTGGCGACTTCGTGCAGGTCGCCCTGCGCGGTCCAGATCTCGTGGCCGTCCTCGCTGGAGGTCACGTCCTCGGCGCCGGCTTCCAGCGCCGCCTCGAACACCTTTTCGGCGTCGCCCGCGCTCGCCGGATAGTTGATGAGGCCGACGCGGTCGAAGCCGTGGCTCACCGATCCGGCGGTGCCCAGGTTGCCGCCGTTCTTCGACACCGCGGTGCGCACGTTGGTGGCGGTGCGGTTGCGGTTGTCGGTCAGCGCCTCGATGATGAGGGACACGCCGCCCGGGCCGAAGCCCTCGTAGCGGATCTCCTCGTAATTCTCCATGTCGCCCTTCGACGCCTTGTCGATCGCGCGCTGGATGTTGTCCTTGGGCATCGACTGCGCCTTGGCGGCGTTGACCGCCGCGCGCAGGCGCGGGTTCATGTCGGGGTCGGGGAGACCCATCTTGGCCGCGACGGTGATTTCGCGGCTGAGCTTGGAGAACATGCCCGAGCGCTTCTTATCCTGCGCGCCCTTGCGGTGCATGATGTTCTTGAATTTGGAATGACCTGCCATGTGCTCTCTCGAAACCAGGGGCGGCCCGCCTTCGCCAGCGAAGCGGGCCGTCGATGCCTGCACGGGTAGAAGAAACGACCGCCCCTAGACAAGCAGAGCCTGCCCTGCGGCGCGTGGCGGGACGCGGCGCCCGAAGGCGCCGGCCGTTAGATGCCGAGCGCCTGCTTGTAGGTCTCGAGCAGCATGTCCGCCTCGTCGCGGTGGTGCTTCTCCATCCGGCGCAGGCGGATGATCGAACGCATCGTCTTCACGTCGAAGCCGGTCGACTTCGCCTCGGCATAGACGTCCTTGATGTCGTCGGAGATGCCCTTCTTCTCCTCTTCGAGCCGCTCGATACGCTCGATCAGAAGGCGCAGCTGCTCGGCCGAGATATTGTCGCTCATGATGGTCCCGTAGAATCTGTGGTGAACGCGCGCGTCTAGGCGATCCCCCGCCGCCGCTCAACCGGTGCGTGGGCGATCGGCGCGGGACGCAGCGGGGTGCGGCCGTCAGCGCGGCTCGGTCATCGCCGGCGGATCGCTTGCCGGGAAGCTCTCGGCCAGCGCCGCGTCGAGCTCGGCGTCGGTCGGGTTGCGCGCCAGGCTCTCCTGCATGCGGGCGAGCTGCGCCTCGGTGGCGGGCGGCTGGTGGTTCGCTTTCCACTCGGCATAGGGCATGCCGTAGATCGCCGCGCGCGCGGCCTCCTTGTCCAGCGGCATGCCGGTGCGGACGCTCGCCTCTTCCAGCCAGTCGGACAGGCAGTTGCGGCAGAAGCCCGCCAGCCCCATCAGGTCGATGTTCTGCGCATCCGAGCGGTGGCGCAGGTGGCGGACCAGCCGACGAAAGGCGGCTGCCGCGATCTTGTCATCTATATGATTAATGTCTGTCATTAACTCCTCCAAAGGTTGATCCGGTCCAAAGAACAGGTAGAGCCGGACGCTCGCAAACCAAGGATCGAGGATGACAAAGGCCTTCACGCCCCGCTCGCGCAAGGTACGCGTGCTCGCGACACTGGGTCCGGCGAGCAGCTCGCCCGAGATGATCGCCCGGCTGTTCGAGGCCGGAGCGGATGCGTTCCGCATCAACATGAGCCACGGCGACCAGCCGTCGAAGCTGCCGGTGATCGAGGCGATCCGCGCGCTGGAAAAGACGTACAACCGCCCCAGCACGATCCTGGCCGATCTGCAGGGGCCGAAGCTGCGCGTCGGCCGCTTCGCCGAGGGCAAGGTACTGCTCGAGACGGGCAGCCAGTTCGTGCTCGACCGCTCCGCCGAGCCGGGCGACGCGACCCGCGTGGAGCTTCCCCACAAGGAGATCTTCGCCGCGATCACCCCCGACGCGCGCCTGCTGCTGGACGACGGCAAGCTGGTGCTGCGCGTGGTGGAGCATGACGAGGACCGCATCGTCACCCGCGTCGAGGTCGGCGGCGCGCTGTCGAACAACAAGGGGCTGAACGTCCCCGACGTGGTGCTGCCGATGGCGGCGCTGACGCCCAAGGACATCAGCGACCTGCACTTCGCGGTCGACGCTGGCGTCGACTGGATCGCGCTGTCGTTCGTGCAGCGACCCGAGGATCTGGCGGACGCCCGCCGGCTGATCCAGGGCCGCGCGGCGCTGCTCGCCAAGATCGAGAAGCCCTCCGCCGTGGTGCGGCTGGAAGAGATCGTCGAGCAGTGCGACGGCGTGATGGTCGCGCGCGGCGACCTGGGCGTCGAACTGCCGCCGCAGTCGGTGCCGCCGCTCCAGAAGCGAATCGTCGAGACCGCCCGCCGCCTCGGCCGCCCGGTAGTGGTGGCGACGCAGATGCTCGAATCGATGATCACCTCGCCCTCGCCGACGCGCGCGGAGGTGTCGGACGTCGCGACCGCGGTCTACGACGGCGCCGATGCAATCATGCTCTCGGCCGAGAGCGCGGCGGGTCAGTGGCCGGCCGAGTCGGTCGCGATGATGGACGCGATCGCCCATTCGGTGGAGCGCGACCCCGGCCACGGCGACCGCGTCCACTTCACCATCACGCGTCCGGACCCGACCACCGCCGACGCGCTGGCCGAAGCCGCCAAGAACATCGCCCGCACGGTCGATGCCAAGGCGATCCTGTGCTTCACCACCTCCGGATCGACCGCGCGCCGCATCGCGCGCGAGCGTCCGGGCGTGCCGATCATGGTGCTCACCCCCACCCTCGACACCGCGCGTCGGCTGGGGCTGCTGTGGGGCGTGCATGCCGTCCACACCCGCGACGTCGGCTCGTTCGAGGAGATGATCGCCAAGGCCAAGCGGATGATGCTGCGTCACCAGATGGCGGGCGCCGGCGATCGGGTGGTGGTGTGCGCGGGCGTGCCGTTCGGGACGCCGGGCTCGACCAACGTGCTGCACGTCGTGCGGATCCTGGGCGACGAGCTCAACAACTACACGCCGAAGACCCAGCCGGCGGCCTGACGCCGCCGGCCGGGCCGGGACGCCCCTGCGCGCGAGCTCCCCTCGACTTCCCGGGCGTCCCGGCCCACATGGGCGGGCATGAACCATGTGCCCCCCATCGCAGAGCAGCGCCCCCACCAGTTCGAACGCCACGGCATCACTGTCGAGGACCCCTGGGCCTGGCTGCGCGACGCCGGCTATCCCGAGGTCACCGACCCCGACGTGCTCGCCTATCTGGCGGCGGAAAACACCTATTTCGAGAACGTCATGGCGCCGCACCGGCCGCTGGTCGACCGGCTGTTCGAGGAGATGCGCGGGCGGATCAAGGAGGACGAGGCCACCGTCCCCCAGAAGGACGGCGAGTGGCTCTACTGGTCCGACTACGAGACCGGCGGCGAATACCGCCGCTGGTGGCGCAAGCCCGTCGGCGGCGGCGCGGACGAGCTGATCCTCGACGAGCCGGCGCTCGCCGCGGGCAAGGAGTATTTCCGGCTGGGGGCGCTGTCGATCAGCCCCGACGGCCGCTACCTGGCGTATGCGATCGACGACAACGGGTCGGAGCGGTTCGAGGCGCGGGTCAAGGACCTGACCACCGGCGCGCTGTTCGACGACGTCATCCCCGGCACCCTGTCCGAGCTGGTGTGGGTCGCCGACTCGTCCGGCTTCCTCTACGGCCTCGCCAACGAGCAGTGGCGCACCGACAATGCCCGGCTGCATCGCCTTGGCACGCCGATCGACCAGGACGTCGAACTCTATCACGAGGCCGACGAGGGCTGGCGCGTGTCGGTGGGCGAGACCCAGTCGCGCCGCTTCCTGGTGATCTCGGCCGGCGATCACGTCACCAGCGAGGTGCGGCTGGTCCCCGCCGACGATCCGACCGCCGAGCCGATCCTGGTGCGCGCGCGCCAGCCGCACGTCGAATATGACGTGGAGGAGCATGACGGCACGTTATTCATCCACACCAACGACACCGATCCCAACTTCCGGCTGGTGACCGCGCCGCTGAAGCGTCCGTCCGAGTGGACCGAGCGGATCGCGCCGTCCGATCACTTCTACATGACCGGCGTCACCACCTTCGCCGACTTCTTCGTGGTCGAGGGGCGCGAGGACGGGCTCGATCAGATCTTCCTCCACCGCTACGAGGGCGGCGACGGAACGGCGATCGCCTTTCCGGAGGCGAGCTATGTCGTCGGGCTGGGCGACAATCCCGAATATGCCGTCACGACGCTGCGGCTCGGCTACGAATCGATGGTCACGCCGGGCACGGTCATCGAGTACGACGTCGCCACCGCCGAGCAGCGCGTGCTCAAGGTTCAGACCATCCCGAGCGGCTACGACGCGGCGAAATATGCGACCGAGCGGCTCAAGATCGTCGCCCGCGACGGGACGCAAGTGCCGGTGTCGGTGGTCTATCCCAACGGCTTCCCGCGCGACGGCACGGGCAAGCTCTACCTCTATGCCTATGGCGCCTATGGCTATGCGGTGCCGCCGGGCTTCTCGACCAGCCGCATGTCGTTCCTCGATCGTGGAGTCGCGTTCGCGATTGCGCACATCCGCGGCGGGGACGACCTCGGCCAGCAATGGTATCTCGACGGCAAGCTCGAAAAGCGCACCAACACGTTCAACGACTTCGTCGACGTGGCGAAGGGGCTGATCGACCACGGCTTCACGCACGAGGGCGGCATCGCCATCGCCGGCGGATCGGCCGGCGGCGAGCTGATGGGTGCGGTGGTGAACTCGGACCCCGCGCTATGGGGTGCGGTGGTCGCGAGCGTGCCGTTCGTCGACGTGCTCAACACGATGCTCGACGAGACGTTGCCGCTGACCCCGGGCGAATGGCCGGAATGGGGCAATCCGATCGAGGACCAGGCGGCGTTCGAGCTGATCCGCTCCTACAGCCCCTACGACAACGTCCGCGCGCAGGGCTATCCGCCGATCTTCATCTCGGGCGGCCTGAACGACCCGCGGGTGACCTATTGGGAGCCGGCCAAATGGGCCGCGAAGCTGCGCTTCACCAAGACCGACGGCAACATGCTGCTGCTCAAGACCAACATGGGTGCCGGGCACGGCGGCAAGTCGGGTCGGTGGGAGAGCCTGAAGGAAGCTGCCGAGGAAATGGCGTTCGTGCTCTGGCAGCTCGGGGTCGAGGGCTGAGCCCTCGCGGGCGGAGCCGCGGCTCCGCCCGTCGGGAGTGCGTCAGGCCGCCTTGGCGAGCGCGACGGCCGGGACCGCGTCGTTGGCGACCGGGGCCGCGGCGATCGGCGCGATGTGGGCGCCGACGGTCTGGTTACGATAGGCGAAATACAGCGCGATCAGGCTGAACATGGGAAACCTCGTGGATGTTGTGCTGCGGTGCAGCATCGTTCTCCCGACATGTGGTCTCGACCGACGATTGCAGCAACTGCAATGAACTTGCCGGCGATTGCGTTCCGTGCATGCGAGAAGAACGGTCGCCAATCTCTTCGTCATGCTGACGAAGGTCAGCATCCAGACGCGCTGCGCGTGCGCCTCTAGCCGGTGCGGCAATGGATCCTGACTTCCGTCAGGATGACGACGTTCGCAGTGGATGCGGCCTCAGCCGCGCACCACCCGCGTGACATGGCCCATCTTGCGGCCCTCGCGGATTTCGCGCTTGCCGTAGAGGTGGAGGTGCGCGCCCGGATCGGCCATCAGCTCGGGCCAGGCGTCGGCGTCCTCGCCGATCAGGTTGGTCATCACCGCCTCGGTGCCGGTCATCCGTACCGGGCCCAGCGGCAGGCCGCAGATGGCGCGGACGTGATTCTCGAACTGCGAGGTCTCGGCGCCCTCAATCGTCCAGTGGCCCGAATTGTGGACGCGCGGCGCCATCTCGTTGAACACCGGGCCGTCGGGACCGCAGAAGAACTCCAGCGTCAGCACGCCGACATGGCCGAGCGCCTCTGCGACGCGACCGGCGAGCGCCGCCGCTTCGGTCCAGTGCGCCGCCACTTCCGCGGGAGCCGGCACGGTCGAGGTGTCGAGGATGCCCGCCTTGTGGACGTTCCACACCGGCGGATAGCTCACCTGCTGGCCGTCGGCGTCGCGCGCGAGGAGGATCGAGAATTCGTGGGTGAAGGCGACGAACGCCTCCAGGATGGCCGGCCCCTCGCCGATCGCCGCCCACGCCGCGTCGGCATCCTCGGGACCCGCGAGCCGCGCCTGCCCCTTGCCGTCGTAGCCGAAGCGCGTCGTCTTGAGCACCGCCGGGCAGCCGATCGCCGCGATCGCGGCGTCGAGGTCGGCGCGGCTTTCCACCGCCATCCAGCGGGCCGGGCGGCCGCCCAGCTGCTCGACGAAGCGCTTTTCGGCGACGCGGTCCTGCGCGATGCGCAGCGACTGCGACGAGGGGTGCACCGGCACCTGCCGCTCCAGCGCGACGATCGGCTCCGCGACGATGTTCTCGAACTCGTAGGTGACGACGTCGACCTCTCCGCCGAAGCGCGCCAGCGCCTCGGCATCGTCATAGGCGCCGCGGGTGTGCGTCGCCGCCACGTCGTTGGCGGGCCCGGTGTCGGGTGCATAGACGTGGATGCGATAGCCGAGCTGGGCTGCGGCGACGCCGATCATCCGGCCGAGCTGGCCCGATCCGATGATGCCGATGGTGGCGCCGGGTGCCAGCGTCATTGCGGGTCGGTCGCCACGCCGTCGGTCTGCGCCGCGCGCCACGCGTCGAGCCGGTCGGCGAGCGCGGCGTCGGAGACGGCGAGGATCGCGGCCGCCATCAGCCCGGCGTTGACCGCACCGGCGCGACCGATCGCAAGCGTCCCCACCGGAATGCCGGCGGGCATCTGCACGATCGAGAGCAGGCTATCCATGCCCTTCAGCGCCTTGGACTCGACCGGCACGCCCAGCACCGGCAGGCGGGTCATCGACGCGGCCATGCCCGGCAGATGGGCGGCACCGCCCGCGCCGGCGATCACGACCTTCAGGCCCCGTCCCGCCGCGCCCCCGGCATAGTCTACCAGCCGGCGCGGCGTGCGGTGCGCGGACACCACCTTGGTCTCGTGGGGAACGCCGAGCGCGTCGAGCACGTCCGCTGCGTGGCGCATCGTCTCCCAATCGGAGGTGCTGCCCATGATGATGCCGACGAGAGGTTGGTCTGCCATCGCTGTCCCGTATGCGAGGAAGCGGGTTTCCTAGAGAGCGGGGCAGCGAGGGGCAAGGTCTTCGCGGTTGCCCCTCTCGATACGGGCTCTCGACACGCTCGATCCCACCTCGAGACGAACGGGTGGTGCTGGTTGGGGGAGTGACGGCACGTTTCCCCACCCGTCATGCTGACGGAAGTCAGCATCCATTCGCGCTTTGCCCGAAATCGCGAGCGTTGCGGCAATGGATCCTGACTTTCGTCAGGATGACGGAGAAGAAGGCGGGCTGCTTACCGGTCGCGCAGGTAATAGCGGTCGGTAGCGTTGAGCTCCTTGTCCAGCTCGTAGACCAGCGGCTGGCCGGTCGGGATTTCCAGCCCGGCGATGTCGTCGTCCGAAATGCCCGACAGGTGCTTCACCAGCGCGCGCAGCGAGTTGCCGTGGGCGGAGATCAGCACGCGCTTGCCGGCCTTCAGCTCGGGGACGATCCGCGCTTCCCAATAGGGCAGCACGCGCGCGATCGTGTCCTTCAGGCTCTCGGTCGCGGGCACGTCGATGCCGGCATAGCGGCGGTCGTTGGTGAGGTCGTACGCACCGCCGGTCTCAGCCGCGGGCGGCGGAATGTCGAAGCTGCGGCGCCAGATCTTGACCTGGTCGTCGCCGTGCTTGGCCGCCGTCTCCGCCTTGTCGAGCCCGGTGAGTCCGCCATAGTGGCGCTCGTTCAGCCGCCAGTCCTTCTCGACCGGTAGCCACAGCCGGCCCATCGCCTCCAGCGCCAGGTTGAGCGTCTTGATCGCACGCGTCTGGAAGCTGGTGAAGCACTGGTCGAAGTCGAGGCCCTTGGCCGCCAGCAGTTCGCCAGCGGCGGTCGCCTCGGCGATGCCCTGCTCGGTCAAGTTGACGTCCCACCAGCCGGTGAAGCGGTTTTCCAGGTTCCAGGCGGACTGGCCGTGGCGAATGAGGACGAGGCTGGACATCGGAACTCCTTGAAGAATGGACAGGCAGGCGGGGGATCAGAGCGCGTCGATCATCCCGGCAAGCGTGTCGAGACACGAATGGGCGAGCGTCTTGGAGCGCTCGGGCGACCAGCCGAACTCCGGATCGGGATTCGCGTCATGGTCCTTGAACGGCATTTCCAGCGTCATCGACACCGCGCCGAACCGCTCGGCGAGCTGGTTGGTCGACATCGACAGGTTGGCGGTGCCCGGCGCCGACTTCACATAGCCGAGCTCCAGCTGGAAATCGGGCGTCGCCGCCGCCAGCCGCCGGCCATATTCGTAGAAATTCTCGCCATGCGGGTCGGTCCAGGCGGGGATGCCCTCGTAGCCGGCGAGGAAGTTGGCGGGGATCGCCTCGTCGCCGTGGACGTCCATCGCGAAGACGACGCCGGTCTCATCCATCGCGTTGCGCACGCACAGCACTTCGGGGCTGCGCTCCGCGGTGGGCGTGTGCCATTCGCGGTTGAGGTTCACGCCGGCGGCGTTGGTGCGCAGGTGGCCGCGGAAGGAGCCGTCCGGGTTCATGTTGGGCACCAGGTGCAGCGTTGCCTTTTCGCGCAGCGCCTGTGCGGTGGCGTCGCTCGGATCGACCAGCTTCTCCAGCACGCCTTCCATGAACCATTCGGTCATCGATTCGCCGGGGTGCTGGCGAGCGTAGAACCAGACCTGCTTGGGACCGGTGCCGACGCTCAGGCAGTCGATCGCGCGACCGTCGAGCGTCTGGCCGAGCTCTCGCACGGTGACGCCCGGCTCGGCGGCGATGCGGGCGATCAGCGCGTCGTGGCGCTCCATCGAATAGGGCGCGAAATAGGCGAACCAGACGATGTCGCTGTCGATCTCCGCGGTCCAGCGCAGCACGCCGTCGGCATAGTCCGTCTCGGCGACCTGCCGCCAAGCCTCGCGATCGCTGCTCATCCGCGTGCGATAGCCGGGCCAGCCGAACGGATAGGCCGAGCCGCCCGCGTTGGTGATGCGGAAGGTCAGCCGGCGCCCCTTGGCGCCGGCGACCCGGAAGTGGAACCACTGGTAGAAGTCCGAATCGCGGTCCCGGACGATTTCCAGGTCCAGCGTGTCGCCTTCGATGCCGGTGACGCGGATGTTGCCGCTGTCGAACGCGGCGTTGACGGTGATGCTCATTTCACCGTGGTAGTGATCCCGGACTCGCCGGGAAAGCCCCGGAACAGCGCATTGGCGAGCTTGTCGGCCACCGCGACCGGCTGCCCCTCGGACCGGCCCTCCAGCGATTCGGTGATCGCGCGGCCTTCCCACACCACCGTATTGTCGGCGCGGCGGCGGATCTGTGCCGACAGCTCGGAGCCGATCACCGCCTGCTGGCGGTCGCCGCCGATCGGCAGCGTCACCCCGCCGCCCAGTCCGACGCCCGAGCGCCGGCCGAAGCTGCCGCCGCCGGCGCCCAGCCCGATCGAGAAGGGCGCGGGCTTGTCGACATAGCCGCGCGGCGCGCGCAGGAAGGCGACCGAGACGATGTAGCGCGAATCGCTGCCGACCGAGGTGACGGGGGTGAAGCCCAGCCGGCCCATTTCGCGCGACACCGCATCGGCATAGGTGCGGTATTCGGGGCTGATCGTCGCATTGGTGCGCAGCGGCTCCACGGTGAAGCTCCCCTGCTCGACCGGGGAGCCCAGGTGGAAACGGGTCACGTCGATCGGGGCGGCCCGCTGCGTCGTCGCGCACCCGGCGGTGAGGGTGGCGGCGGCTGCGGTGAGCGCCAGTACAAGCTTGTTCATGCCGTGGCTCCCTATGCGGCGCGAAGGCGCCGCGAGTCGTCGTGTCTAACGCGCGACTTGCCGCATCCGCTCCCCCGCCGCCATCCTTGACTTGGGGCCCGGCAGCCTCTAGGCGGGCGCCTCATTTTTCCAGCCCAAATTTCGAGAAGCGAACCCGGTCATGAAGATCGTCAACTCCCTGAAGTCGCTCAAGGATCGTCACCGGGACAACCGCGTGATCCGCCGTCGCGGCCGTATCTACGTCATCAACAAGACGAATCGCCGTTTCAAGGCGCGCCAGGGCTGATCTTGCCGGTTCGGTAGCGCGATGTCGGTACCGGGCCCGGTCAAGGCCGTCGTCTTCGACGTCGGCAATGTCCTCTATCACTGGGACCCCCGGTTCCTCTACGAGCGCCTGATCGACGACGATCAGGCGCTCGAGGCGTTTCTGCGCGATGTCGTCACCCACGACTGGCACTTCCAGCACGACGCCGGCCGGCCGTTCGCCGAAACGTCGGCCGAGCTGGTGGCGCGCTTCCCCGAGCATGCGGCGCTGATCGCCGCCTGGGGACCGCGCTTCAACGAGAGCATCGGCGGCCCCGTGCCCGGCATGGCGGAGATCGTCGCCGAACTCGATTCGGCGGGCGTGCCGCTCTACGCGATCACCAATTTCTCCGGCGAGTTCTGGCCGCCGTTCCGCGCGACCGCGCCCCATCTGTTCGACCGCTTCCGCGACGTCGTGGTGTCGGGCGACGAGAAGCTGGTGAAGCCCGATCCCGCGATCTACGCGCTGGCGCTGCGCCGATTCGGGCTGGGCGCGGGCGAGGCGGTGTTCGTCGACGACAACCTCGCCAACGTCGCCGGTGCTGAGGCCGCCGGCTTCCACGCGGTGCCCTTCACCGACGCGGCCGCATTCCGCGCCGAACTGGTCCGGCTGGGGCTGCTCGACGCCGCCTGACCCCGGACGGCGACGCGCGCGTCGCCGTTAGCGTCCGCGCTCCAGTGCCAGCCGCTCGCGCAGGTTGGCGAGTTCCGTTGGCGAGGCGCGCGGCCGTTCGGGCGCGGGCTTGCCGGCGCGCAGCCGGGCGCGGTCCCGCTCGGGCGGCTCGACACGGCGCACGCGCACCGCGGCATAGCCCTGGGCGCGGATGCCGAGCTGCTCGGCGGCGCCGCGGCTGAGATCGAGGATGCGCCCGCGCGCGAACGGCCCGCGGTCGTTGACGCGCAGCAGGATGGTGCGCCCGGTGTCGAGCGCGGTCACCTCGACATAGCTCGGCAGCGGCAGAGTCGTGTGCGCCGCGGTGATCCCCTTGGGGCGAAAGCGCTCGCCGTTGGCGGTCTGGTTGCCCGATTCGTTGCCGTACCAGCTCGCATAGCCGACCGCGTCGTAGCCCGGGTCCTCCGCCGGCGTGTAGCGGGTGCCGCGCACCGTATAGGGCTTGCCGATCTTGACCGGCAGGTCGCTGACCGGGCGATAGCGGGTGGTGCCGCAGCCGGCGAGCAGCGGGACGAGCAGCGCCAGCCACAGCCCCCCGCGGAACACCCTCCTCCGGATCGATGGTGCGGGGGACGGGGTACGGATCGCATCGGCCATGCCAGGGGCGCTACCCCAGCCGGTCGGACGAAGGAAACCCCGAAGCGGCGAAGCGACTCGCCGGTGCGGCCCTGTCGCCCGCCGCCCGAATCTGGCAGATCGGGCGCGTGCCTCTCTTGCCGCCCGCATCGACGGGGCGGCCCCGAACCTCAGATGGATTGCCTATGTCCCCCACTTCCGATCGCCTCGCCGCCCTCCGCACCCGCCTCGCGCAGCAGGGGCTCGACGGCTTCGTGGTGCCGCTCACCGACGAGCATATGAGCGAATATGTCGGCGGCTATGCCCAGCGCTTGGCGTGGCTGACCGGCTTCCAGGGCTCGGCCGGCAGCGCGGTGGTGCTGGCCGGCGAAGCGGCGATGTTCACCGACGGCCGCTACACGCTGCAGGTACGCGAGCAGGTCGATGCCTCCGACTGGCGCTTCTGCCGGGTACCGCAGGAAAGCATCGCCGGCTGGCTCGCCGGCCACGCGCCGCAGGACGCGCGGATCGGCTACGACCCGTGGGTGCACACCCGCGGCTGGGTCGCCGAGACGAGCGCGGCGCTGGCCGCCCGCGGCGGCACGCTGGTGCCGGTCGCGGCGAACCCGATCGACGCGCTCTGGATCGACCGGCCTCAGCCGTCGGACGCGCCGCTTGCCGTCCAGCCGGACGACCTCGCCGGCCGCAGCGCCGCCGACAAGCGCGCCGAGATCGCCGACTGGCTGCGCGCGCACGGTGCCGACGCGCTGGTGCTCTCCGCGCTCGATTCGGTGGCCTGGGCGTTCAACCTGCGCGGCACCGACGTCACCCACACGCCCGTCGCACTCGCCTATGCGCTCGTCGCGGCGGACGGCACGGCCGAGCTGTTCGTCGCGCCCGACAAGGTCGGCGAGGACATCCATCGCCAGCTCGGCAACGCGGTGACGGTGCGCGACAAGACCGCGTTCGCCGACGCACTCGGCGCGCTCGCCGGCAAGCGGGTCGCGGTCGATCCCGAGCGTGCGGTCGCGGCGATCTTCGACGCGCTGGATGCGGGCGGCGCGACGCTGCTGCCGGTGCGCGATCCCGTCGTGCTGGCCAAGGCGATCAAGAACCCGGCCGAAATCGCCGGCCATGCCGCCGCCCAGGCACGCGACGGCGCCGCACTGGTCCGCTTCCTCAAATGGTTCGAGGAGACCGCGCCGGGCGGCAGCCTCACCGAACTCGACGTGGTGGCGCGGCTCCACGACTTCCGCGCCGAAACCGGCGTGCTCAAGGACGAATCGTTCGAGACGATCTCCGCCACCGGCGCCCACGGCGCGAGCCCGCACTACAAGGTGACGCCCGAATCGAATGCGCCGATCCGGACCGGCCAGCTGTTCCTGATCGATTCGGGCGGCCAGTACGCCGACGGCACCACCGACATCACCCGGGTGATGCCGGTCGGCGAGCCCACGGCCGAAATGCGCGACCGCTTCACCCGCGTGCTGAAGGGCCACATCGCCGTCGCCACCGCGATCTTCCCCGACGGCACGACGGGCGCGCAGATCGACGCCTTCGCCCGGCGGCCGCTGTGGGAGGTCGGGCTCGATTTCGCCCACGGCACCGGCCACGGCATCGGCGCCTATCTGTCGGTGCACGAGGGGCCGCAGCGCCTCGCCCAGCCGACCTACCCCGGCGGCGGCCCGCTGGAGCCGCTGCGCGCCGGCATGCTGCTCTCCAACGAACCCGGCTATTACAAGGCGGGCGAATACGGCATCCGCATCGAGAATCTGATGCTGGTGGTCGAGCGGGCGTTTCCCCACGCCGAGGCGACGATGCTCGCGTTCGAGACCACCAGCTTCGTGCCGATCGAGCGCCGGCTGATCGACCCCGCGCTGCTCACCGAGCCGGAGCGCGCCTGGCTCGACGCCTATCATGCCGAGACGCTGCGCCGCGCCGGCCAGCTGCTCGACGCCGACACCCGCGCCTGGCTGGCGGAGAAGTGCGCGCCGATCGACTGAACGCGTCCCGTTCCCCCCTCTCGTCATCCCGACGGAAGTCGGGATCCATTGGCACTACGGGCATGAGGCTTGCGCGCCGGGCTACAAGGCTGGACGCCTCGTGGACCGGAGGCGTGCCGCCGCGAGCGTTGCGGCAATGGATCCTGACTTCCGTCAGGATGACGGCAGGTCAGTCGCCGGTCGGCTTTTCCGACTCCGGTGGGCTTGCGGGCGGCGCCGGTTGCGCGCCTTCTCCCCGCGCGCGCGCCTTGCGGCGTCGCAGATTGTCGCGCAGCGCCTGCGCCAGCCGGGCCTGTCTGTCGGGATCGTTCATCGCGTCCGGCGATAAACCGCACGAGGCCGGGTTGACAATCATCGGCGCCCCGGACATAGGCGCCCCTCCGCTGGCAACCGCCGGTGAGTGCTGCCGTAGCTCAGTGGTAGAGCGCATCCTTGGTAAGGCTGAGGTCGTGAGTTCAATCCTCACCGGCAGCACCATTTTCTCCCCGCAGAACCGATGACCTCCCCACCGGGGACGCGGCCGTGCCGCGCCCCGGCGGCGGTCGTCACAACAGCTTGTCGAGCGTGATCGGCAGGTCGCGGATGCGCTTGCCCGTCGCATTGTAGATCGCGTTGGCGATGGCGGCACCCGTGCCGGTGATGCCGATCTCGCCGATGCCGCGCGCGCCCATCGGTGCGTGGGGATCGGGAATGTCGGTCCACATCACGTCGATCTCCGGCACGTCGGCATGCACCGGCAGGTGATATTCGGCCAGGCTGGGGTTCATGATCCGGCCCGAGCGCTCGTCGAACTGGGTCTCCTCCATCAGCGCCATGCCGATCCCCATGATGATGCCGCCGCGGAACTGGCTGGCCGCGGTCTTGGGGTTGAGGATGCGGCCGCAGTCGAACGAGCCGAGGAAGCGGTCGATCCGCACCTCGCCGGTCACCGCGTTGACGCGCAGCTCGCAGAACATCGCGCCGTGCGAGTGCATCGACCAGTGCATCGTCTCCAGCGGCGGCGGCGCACTTGCCTCCGCCGAGACCTCGTCGCGCCGGGCCCGTGCGAGGATCGAGTCGTAGCGTTCGTGCCGGCTCGGGTCGTCGAGCTTGGCCAGTCCGCCGTCGCGTCCGACCACCTCTTCCGGCTTGAGCCCGGCGAGCGGCGAATCGTTGCCGGCGAGCTTGAGCAGCTCGGCGAACAGCGCCTGCTGCGCCGCGAGCACCGAAATGCCGATCGAGGCGGTCTGCTGCGACCCGCCGGCGAGGATCGTACCCGGCAGCATCGAATCGCCGTAGGCGACGGTAACCTGGTCAAGCTCGAGCCCCAGCCGCTCGGCGGTGACCTGGGTATGGGCGGTGGCGGTGCCCATGCCCATTTCGTGCGCGGCGACGTCGACGCGGGCGTGGCCGTCGCGGGTCAGCGTGATCCGCGCCGCGCCGCCCGGCATGCGGTGATAGGGATAGGTCGCCGTGGCGCAGCCCATCCCGACCCACCATTCGCCCTCGCGCCGGGCGCGCGGGCGGGACACGCGGCGGCTCCAGCCGAAGCGCTCGGCCCCCGTCCGCCACGCCTCGACGATGTGGCGCGAGGAGAAGGGCAGCCCCTGCGTCGGGTCCTTGTCGGGCTCGTTGCGGATGCGCAGCTCGATCGGGTCCATCTCCAGCTTCTCGGCGATCTCGTCGACCGCGCATTCGAGCGCGAAGGTGCCGACCGATTCGCCCGGCGCACGCATGAAGGTGTTGGCGAGCATATCGAGGCGGACCACCTCGACGTCGAGCTTGATCGCGTCGGCGGCATAGGCCGACATGGTCGGCAGGATGAACGGCTCGGGCATGGCGTTGTGCGGGGTCATCGCAGTCGTGCCCGCATGGATCAGCGCGGTGAAGCGACCGTCCGCCTCCGCCCCGATCGCGAAGCGCTGCTCGGTGAGGGTACGCCCGCCGACCAGCCGGTACACGCCCTCCCGCGACAGGACGATTCGCACCGGCCGCCCGACGAGCTTCGCCGCCGCGGCGGCGAGCACCTGATGCTCCCACAGGCATTTGCCGCCGAAGCCGCCGCCGACGAAGGGCGAGGTCACGTGAACCTGCGCTTCCTCGATCCCGAACATCTTGGCCAGCGACCAGGCGGTGTGGTCGACCGCCTGGCTGGCGTCGTGGACGATCAGCGAGTCGCCGTCCCACTGGACCGTCGCCGCGTGCAGCTCGATCGCATTGTGGTTGTGGCGCGGCGTCCGATAGACGGCGTCGACCTTGACCGGCGCGGCGGCGAGCGCGGCATCGGCGTCGCCGATCTCCTGCTTGAGCGGCTGCCCCATGAACATGCCGGTCTCGGTGCCGCGCGCCTTCGCCTCGGCATAGTCGACGAGCGCGGGCTCGGCCGCATAGGCGACCTCGATCAGCGACTTGGCATGATCGGCCTGTTCCTGCGTCTCGGCGAGCACCACCGCGATCGGCTGCCCGTTCCAGTGGATGCGGTCGTCCTGCATCACCGGCAGGTTGCTGCCGCCGCCCGCCTTGGCGCCCGACAGGAACAGCGGCATCGGCTGCATGCGCGGCGCGTTGCGATAGGTCATCACCAGCACCACCCCGGGCGCCGCCTCGGCAGCGCGGGTGTCGAGCGCGGCGATCCGCCCCTTGGCGACGGTGCTGAACGCCACCGCGGCATAGGCCATGTTCTCCAGCGGCACTTCCGCGGCGAAGGTCGCCTCGCCGCGGACCTTGCGCGGACCGTCGACGCGCGAGACGGGCCGGCCGACGTGGCCATGCTGCTGGCGGATCAGCGGGTCGGGCCGGCCGCCCGGCATCCAGCTGTCGGGCGCGATTGCGACCGCCTTCTGCATCACGCCCTGCATGGCGCCCTGCACCGCCTGCTTGGCGGTCTCCACGATGTTGCTCATGCGGCGTCTCCCGCGAGGTCGGCCAGGACGGCGACGATCGTCCTTCGGGCCAGTTCGATCTTGAAGCCGTTGTCGCGCAGCCCCGTCGCCTCGGCGAGCTCGCGGTCGGCGGCGGCGGCGAAGCTCGCCTCGGTCGCCGGCTGTCCCTTGAGCGCCGCCTCGGCCTGCCACGCGCGCCACGGCTTGTGCGCGACCCCGCCCAGCGCGAGCCGGACGTCGCGGATCGTGCCGTCGGGCGCGAGGTCGAGCGCGGCCGCGACCGACACCAGCGCGAAGGCGTAGCTCGCGCGGTCGCGCACCTTGCGATAGGTCGAGCGGGTCGCGAACGGCAGCGGCGGCAGCTCGACCGCGACGATCAGCTCGTCGGGGCGAAGCTCGGTCTCGATCTCGGGATGGCCGCCGGGCAGCCGGTGCAGCTCGACCAGCGGCACGACGCGCTCGCCCTCCGGCCCGGCCAGATGCACCTCGGCATCGAGCGCGGCGAGCGCGACGCACATGTCGGACGGGTGCGTCGCGATGCAGGCGGGCGACGCGCCCAGGATCGCGTGGATGCGGTTGAACCCGTCGATCGCATCGCATCCGGCATCGGGGGTGCGCTTGTTGCAGCGCGCGGCGTCGTCGTAGAAATAGGTGCAGCGGGTGCGCTGGAGGATGTTGCCGCCGACGGTGGCCATGTTGCGGATCTGCCCGCTCGCCCCGGCGAGGATCGCACGAGCGAGCAGCGGATAGCGGGTGCGTACGGTGCGGTCGGCGGCGACCGCGGTGTTGGTCGCCGCGGCGCCGATGCGGAGCCCGCCGTCGGCGCGCGGCTCGATCGTGCGCGACAGGCCCGTCACGTCGACCAGCGCCTGGGGCCGTTCGATCGTTTCGCGCATCAGGTCGACCAGGTTGGTGCCGCCGCCGAGATACTTGGCCTGTGGGACGGTGCCGGCGATGCGGAGCGCGTCCGGCACGTCGCCGGCGCGCGCATAGCGGAACGGGGTCATGCCGCTGCCTCCATCCGTTCGGGCCGTTCGCCGAAGGTCTCCGCGATCGCCGCGACGATGCCGTTATAGGCGCCGCAGCGGCACAGGTTGCCGCTCATCCGCTCGCGCAGCTCGTCGCCGTCGAGCGCGATCGCCTCTGCGGCGAGGTCGGCGGTCACGAGGCTCGGCACGCCACGCGCGACCTCGTCCGCCATCGCCACCGCCGAACAGAGCTGGCCCGGCGTGCAATAGCCGCACTGAAATCCGTCGTGGAGCACGAACGCCTGCTGCAGCGGGTGCAGCCCCTCCTCGGAGGCGAGCCCCTCGACGGTGGTGATCGACCGGCCCTCGTACTGGACCGCCAGCGCGAGGCAGGAATTGATCCGCTCGCCGTCGACCAGCACGGTGCAGGCGCCGCACGCGCCCTGGTTGCAGCCCTTCTTGGAGCCGGTGAGGCCGAGATGGTCGCGCAGCAGGTCGAGCAGCGAGGTGCGCGGATCGAACTCGGCGTCGACCGCCTGCCCGTTGATGGTGAAATGCATGGATCGCCTCCTGACAGAAGCGCGGACGTCGGCGGCCGGCCGCCGTTTCGTCCACGGAACAGACGTGAGACGCTCCGGACGGGCCCGCGTTCCGGCGGCCGCGCGGTTACCCGTCCGAAAGCCACGTTCCGGCGCGGCGGACGTCGAAGGACGCGCCGGCCGCACGGCGGCGCGCCGTCATCGGGATGTCATTCGCCGCCGATAGGCGCCGCGCGTCCCCACCCTGCGGCCACCGCATCGTCGAACAGGATCCCCATGCCGACCATCTCGTCGCTCACCTACGCCGCCCTCCCCGCCGCCTGTTTCCTGCTCGCGCTGCCCGCCGCCGCGCAGGAGACGCCGGTTCCCGCCGGGGCCGAAGCGCCGGCGAGCGAAGAGACGCCGCCGCAGGACATCATCGTCACCGGATCGACGCGCGCGCAGCGCCGCTTCGACGTGTCCTACGCGATCAACACGATCTCGCAGGAGGACGTCGAGAAGATCGCGCCGGTCAACTTCGCCGACCTGATCGGCCAGCTGCCCGGCTTCCAGACGGAGATCACCGGCGGCGAGGTGCAGAACATCTACCGCATCCGCGGCCTGCCGAACGACGGCGGCTTCGTGAGCTTCCAGCAGGACGGGCTGCCGCTGTTCCACGAGAACGACGGCGTCTTCTTCCGCGGCGACGCGATCCTGAAGCAGGACCTGATGACCGACCGCGTCGAGGTGGTGCGCGGCGGCCCCGCCCCCGTCTATGCCAGCTATTCGGGCGCGATCGTCAACGCCATCACCGTCACCGGCAGCGACGTGTCGCGGGGCAAGGCGCAGGTGACGCTCGGCGACACCGGCCTCTACCGCCTCGACGCCTATCAGGCCGGGCCGGTCGGCAGCGACACCTATTATGCGGTCGGCGGCTTCCTGCGCTACCACGACGGCTATCGCGACAACGGCTTCCCCAACGACAAGGGCGGGCAGATCCGCGCCAACCTGCGCCACGATCTCGACAACGGCTACGTCAAGCTGAACGTCAACTACGTCAACGACCACAACGCCTTCTACCTGCCGATCCCGATCGCCGATCCGCGCGACCCCGACGTCTCGCTCGACCCGTACATCGACTATTTCACCGGCACGATGAACTCGCCCGCGTTCCGCCACGTCAACCTGCGCTACCGCGACGGCAACGGCCAGATCCAGAGCCGCAACGGCGACCTGTCGGACGGCCGCCACATGCGGATGGTCAATGTCGGCGCGCAGTACGAAGGCGATTTCGACGGCTGGCTGGTGTCGGCGAAGGGCGGGTACACCCAGGGCAAGCTCGACTTCTCGGCCTTCTACTCGACCACCAACCCGGCCGCGGCAGCCAGCTTCGCCAACGGCTATCGCGACCGGGCGACCGCAGCGTTCGGCGCGATCGACCGCTTCGGCTATGTGCTCGCCGGGACCGACACCGTGTACGATCCCTCGGCCGCGTCCGGCCTCGTCATGCAGGGCCAGTACCGCGACATCCATTCGAACTTCTATTCGGCGCAGGGCAACCTGTCGGTCGCGCGCAAGTTCGACACCGGCTTCGGCAGCCACGACGTCAAGCTCGGCCTCTACGCCAGCGCCTATGGCGAGGACAGCCGCACGCTCTACCAGAATTATCTGATCGAGGTCGCCGGCCAGCCGCGCACGCTCGACCTGGTCGCCTATGCCGCCGACGGCAGCGAGCTCGGCCGCGTCACCGACAATGGCGTGCTCAACTATGCCGCGACGCTCAACCGAGGTGATTCCGATGCGACGATGTTCGCGCTCTACGCCAACGACACCTGGGAGATCGTGCCGGGGCTGCGCATCGACGCCGGCATCCGCCACGAACGCTACAGCTACAAGGGCTGGGCGGCGCTGACCGACCAGGCGAATCTGGGCGACGGCACGACGCTGGCCGACGACACCACCCGCGCCTTCACCGGCGTGATCCTCAACCAGAAGTTGAAGCCCCACGCCACCAACTGGACGGTGGGCGCCAACTACGACTTCAGCGACCATGTCGGCGTCTACGGCCGCGCCTCCCACCTCGAGACGCCGCCCAACATCCAGACGGTGATGAGCATCAACCCGACGATCCTCAAGACCGTCGCGGACCAGTTCGAGGCGGGGCTCAAGCTCGCCGCCGGGCGGTCGTACCTCTACGTCACCGGCTTCTACACCAACTTCGATCCGCTGAACGCCTCGTTCCTGGCGTTCGACCCGACGACCGGCCGTAACGACGTCAACGTGCCCTTCGTCGGCGAGGCACAGGTGAAGGGCGTGGAGTTCGACGGATCGTGGGCGGTGACGCCGTGGTTCACGCTCAACGGTGCGCTCACCGTCAGCGACCCGAAGTACAAGAGCTTCGAGAGCACGACCGGCGCCGATCCGGAGCAGGTGGAGGGCAACCAGATCGTCCGGCAGCCCAAGGTCTACGGCAACATCCGTCCCAGCTTCGATTTCGAGACCGGCGGCACCGACGTGTCGGTCTACGGCCGCTACACCTATATGGGGAAGCGCTTCGTCGACCTGTACAACAACACCGCGCTGCCGTCGTACGGCACCATCGGTGCGGGCGTGACGCTGCGCCGCCAGGGCTGGCAGCTGCAGCTGGTCGGCGACAATCTGTTCAACGCGCACGGGCTGACCGAGGGCAACACCCGCACCGACTCGCTGAGCGGCCAGGGCAGCGCCGAGGCGATCTACGGCCGCCCGATCTTCGGCCGCAACGTCCGCCTGGTGGTGTCGACCTCATGGTAAGACGCATGCTGCTCTGCACCGCCGCGCTCGTCGTAGCGGTGCAGTCGGTGCAGGCGGCGGAGGTGCGCGACCGGGCCGCGGAAGCGCTGTCGGCGCGACTGTTCCCGATGCTCGACGCGATCGGCGCGGCGCCGGAGACGGTGGCACGGCTCCGCGCCGACCGCGCGCTCGCGCCCGTGCTCGCCGCGCGCCGAGAGCGTGCCGCCGCCTGTGCCGACGCCGCGCCGTGCATCGCCGAGGCGGCGCTGTGGCGCGATGCCGAGCGCACCGCGCTGGAGCGGGCAGTGGCGCGCGACGCCGCACCGCTGCTGGCGGGGCGCAGCCTCGTTCCCGACGACGGCATCGCCGCCGGGCTCGCCCGCGAAATCGAGGGGCTCAACGCGATCGTGCGCGTCTATGCGCTCGGCATGCCGGCGCGCTATCCGGCGATCGACGGCCCCTCCGCGGCGTTCGGCAGCGCCGAGGCGAAGACCCGGCTCGCCGCCGCGGTGCGGCTGGGCGCCACGCCCCGGCAGAAATCGGCGCAGGCGCTCGACGGTAGCGTCGAGCTCGCGCTGGCGCTGCTCGACGTCAACGACCGCACCGACGCCGCCGGGTTCGAGCCTATCGACGGCGGCGACAATGCCACGGCGACGGCGCGGGCGCGAACGCTCGACTGGACGCGCTATCGCTACAGCGCGATCCTGCTCACCGGCATCGGCCCCGAAGTCCCCGACATGCCGCTCAGCCCCGGCGGCAAATATCATGTCCGGCTCGCCGCGGCGCGCTTCGCGGCGGGCGATGCGCCGTTGCTCGTCGTCAGCGGCGGCCGCGTCCATCCGCACGGCACGCCCTATACCGAGGCGGTGGAGATGCGCCGCGCGCTGATCGAGCGCTATGGCGTGCCGGCCGAGGCGATCGTGATCGAACCCTATGCGCGGCACACCACCACCAACCTGCGCAACGCCGCGCGCCGGCTGATGGCGCTCGGCGCCCCGCTCGATCGCGACGTGCTGATCGTCTGCAACGCCGACCAGAGCCGGTACATCGAGAGCGATGCCTTCGCCGAGCGCAACCAGCGCGAGCTCGGCTACCAGCCCGGCACGATCGGCACGCGACGCTCGCCGACCGAGCTGGAGTTCCGCCCCTCCTCCCGATCGGCGCGGGTCGATCCGCGCGACCCGCTCGATCCCTGATCGCGCGCAACCAAGCGTCTGCCGTCGACAAACTTCTGCCAACCGCATCGCGCCGACATCGTCATGACAATTTCATCGAAGCAGCCTAGGGGCCGCGGCAGCACCGGGTGAGGGACTCGAATCCAGGTTCGATCGGTGCGTTCGAAGGGGGATAGGCTTTGAAGACTTTCGTGAAGGTCGGCGCACTGCTGGGTGCGGCGCCGATGGCACTCGTGCTGGCGATGGGGACGGCGTCGGCACAGGATCTGCAGCCGGCGACCGCCGCCGCACAGGCGGACGAGACCGGCGAGACGGACGACACGCTGGGCGAGATCATCGTCACCGCGGAACGCCGCGAGCAGAGCCTGCAACGCGTGCCGATCTCGGTCGGCGTGCTCGGCGGCGACAATCTGCGCGACTTCCAGGCGGGTGGCGACGACACGCTGCTGGCGCTGTCCGGCCGCGTGCCGAGCCTCTACGTCGAGACCACGACCGGCCGCATCTTCCCGCGCTTCTACATCCGCGGCCTCGGCAACATCGACTTCTATCTCGGTGCCTCGCAGCCGGTGTCGATCGTCCAGGACGACGTCGTGCTCGAGCATGTCGTGCTGAAGTCGAACCCGGTCTACGACGTCCAGCAGGTCGAGGTGCTGCGCGGGCCGCAGGGATCGCTGTTCGGCCGCAACACCACCGCCGGCATCATCAAGTTCGACACCTACAAGCCCACCCAGCAGCTCGACGGCCGCGCGCAGATGAGCGTCGGCACCTATGGCACGGTGAGCCTGGACGCGGGCGTCGGCGGACCGATCGTTCCGGACGTGCTCGCGGTTCGCGCGTCGACGCTGATCCAGCACCGCGCCGACTGGGTCGACAACGTCTATGCCGGGCCGAGCGCCGACGGCACGCCGACCCCGCTGAAGAACGCGATGGGCGGCTACGACGACCGCAACGCCCGGCTGCAGCTGCTGTTCACGCCCACCGACCGGCTGTCGTTCGAGGCATCGGGCCACGTCCGCTCCTACGAGGGCACCTCGACGCTGTTCCACCGCGGCGCGCTGACCCGCGGCTCCAACAGCGTGAAGGACGAGCCGCGCACCCGCGTCGCCTATGACGAGGCGCAGAACAACCCGCAGGCGTACGACACCTATGGCGCGTCGCTGCGCTCCAGCTACGACTTCGGCGGTGCGACGCTGACCTCGATCACCGCCTACGAGACCAGCTCGGGCTATAGCCGCGGCGATACCGACGGCGGTGCCGCGGCGGACTATCCGGTCAACGGCGTTGCCAACGGCTACGGCCAGTCGCAGGGCAATCTGCGCGACCTCGACCAGTGGACTCAGGAGCTGCGGCTGGCCAGCGCGGGCGGCGGCCGCTTCACCTGGCAGGTCGGCGGCATGTATTTCGACAGCCGCGACGTCACCGACTTCTACCAGCGCGGCTTCTTCCTGACGACAGCGGCGCGCAATCCCAACAACTGGGTGCGGCTGCACAACGTCAACACCTCCTGGGCGGGCTTCGGCCAGGTCAGCTTCGAGCTGGTGCCGAAGCTGACGCTGACCGCCGGCGGCCGCATCACCAAGGACACGAAGGAGACCGACCTGCTCAAGACCGCGGACACCGCGGCGGGCGTGGTGACCTACAAGGGCCGCACCCATGTGCGCCTGTCCAACACCGAGCCGAGCTGGGACGCGAGCCTGCTCTACGAGGCGAGCCCCGACCTCAGCCTCTACACGCGCGTCGCCCGCGGCTTCCGTGGACCGACGATCCAGGGGCGTTCGGCGGTGTTCAACGCCGACTTCACCACCGCCGATTCCGAGAGCAACCTGTCGTGGGAAGCGGGCGTGAAGAGCCGGCTGTTCGACAACACGCTGCAGTTCAACGCCACCGTGTTCGCCTATCGCGTCAGCGACATCCAGCTGAACGGCAACGACGTGAACGGCAACGGCGTGCTCTTCAACGCCGACAAGGCCGAGGCCTATGGCGCCGAAGCCGATCTGACGTGGCGTCCGGTGCCCGAACTGACGCTGCGCGTCGGCGCCAGCGCGCTGCACAGCGCAATCAAGGACAAGAACGTCTACGCCCAGGTCTGCGCGCTCAACGGCCAGGTCGTGTGCACGGTCGAGAACCCGACGATCACCCGCGGCACCAACGTCTTCGCCCAGATCGACGGCGAGCCGCTGCCGAACGCACCGGAGTACAACCTGGACTTCAGCGCGCGCTACGACCAGCCGCTGTCGAACGGCGGCCGAGCGTTCATCGCGACGGACTGGAATATTCAGGGCTACACCCAGTTCGTGCTCTACCGGACGCAGGAGTTCACCGCGAACGGCAACTTCGAAGGCGGGCTCAAGGTCGGCTATGCCGCGCCGAACGACGCCTGGGAGCTGGCGGCGTTCGCCCGCAACATCACCAACGAGAAGAACCTGAAGGGCGTGATCGAGAACTACATGGCCGCGGTGTTCAACGAACCGCGCGTCATCGGCGTCTCGCTGAGCGGCAAGTTCCGCTAAGCCGATCCGGAGGGGCGTATCCGCAGCCGCGGGTACGCCCCTCGCCTTGGCGGCTTCCCCGCCGGGCAGCGTCGCTTGACGCGATGCGATCCCGCCGTCCAGGGAACCCCTTGCACGCCCACGCGATCTTGCTGGGCGCGCGGGTGGAGACGGCATGGCGGGAATAGACACGAGCTTGGCCTTCCATCCGCTGCGGATCGCCGTGCTGACCGTCTCCGACACGCGCACGGCGGAGACCGACAGCTCGGGCCGCACGCTCGCCGAACGGCTGCAAGCGGCGGGCCACGACCTCGCCGACCAAGCGATCGTCGCCGATGACGTCGAGGCGATCCGAGCCCGCGTGCGCCAGTGGGTCGAGGACCCGAGCGTCGACGTGATCCTCTCGACCGGCGGCACCGGCTTCTCGCCGCGCGACGTCACGCCGGAGGCGGTCAAGCCGCTGTTCCGGCGCGAGATGGACGGGTTCTCGATCGTCTTCCACCAGGCGAGCCTGGGCACCGTCGGGGTCTCGACGCTGCAGTCGCGCGCGTTCGCCGGGCAGATCGCCGACACCTTCGTCTTCTGCCTGCCCGGCTCGACCGGCGCATGCCGCGACGGCTGGGACCTGGTGCTCGCGCTCGAACTCGACAGCCGCTACCGCCCCTGCTCGCTGGCGGGGCAGATCCCGCGCCTGCGCGATCGATGCGCATGACCGCGCCCGACGCGCGGCAGGCGCGTTGATCGGCTTCGACGAAGCGTCGGCGCGGATCGCGGCGGCCGCGCAGCCGCTGCGCCGCGAGACCCTCCCCCTCCCCCAGGCGCACGGCCGCGTGCTCGCCTCCGCCGTGCTGGCGCAGGTCGATTCGCCGCCCTCGGCCGTCTCCGCGATGGACGGCTATGCGCTGCGCTCGGCCGATCTGGGAGCCTATCCGCTGCGGCTGCGCATCGCCGGCGAGGCGCTGGCCGGCAGTCCCCACCCCGGCCCCGTCGAGCCCGGCAGCTGCGTGCGCATCTTCACCGGCGGGCAGGTGCCGGCGGGCGCCGATCGCGTCGTGATCCAGGAGCGGGTGACGCGCGACGGCGAAACCGCAGTGATCGAGGCAGATCCGGGCGCCGCCCGGCACGTCCGCACGCGCGGCTGCGATTTCGCCGCGGGCGACCTGCTGCTGCCGGCAGGGCGGCTGCTCGACTACCGTGCGCTGGTCGCCGCCGCGGGTGCCGACTGCGACCGGCTCGAGCTCTGGCAGCGG
This sequence comes from Sphingomonas mangrovi, assembly GCF_047975845.1. Lineage (NCBI taxonomy): Bacteria > Pseudomonadati > Pseudomonadota > Alphaproteobacteria > Sphingomonadales > Sphingomonadaceae > Sphingomonas > Sphingomonas mangrovi. The sequence continues at coordinate 81,873 of NZ_JBIUCZ010000012.1, forward strand.
CCGCGGCTGGCGCTGCTCGGCACCGGCGACGAGCTCGTCGCGCCGGGAACGGCGCGCGGGACACCGGACCGGATCCCGGAAAGCGTCTCGTTCGGCGTGCTGGGGCTTGCCCGCGACTGGGGCGCCGATCCGGTCCTCCACCGCCGGCTGCCCGACGACCTGCCGACGCTGGCGGCCGCCGCGGCCGAGGCGGTCGACGCCGCCGACCTGGTGGTGGTAACCGGCGGCGCCTCGGCCGGCGACCGCGATTTCGCGCGCGCGATGTTCGCCCCGCTCGGGCTGGAACGGCGGTTCGACAAGGTCGCGATCCGGCCGGGCAAGCCGGTGTGGTTCGGGCGGGTGCGCGACACGCTGGTGCTCGGGCTGCCGGGCAACCCGACCGCGGCGCTGCTCACCGCCCGGCTGTTCCTCGCCCCGCTGCTCGCCGGCCTTTCGGGGCGCGACCCCGCGGAGGCGCTACGCTGGCGGCCGGTGCCGCTCGCCGCCTCGCTCGCTGCGGGGGGCGAGCGCGAGAGCTTCGTCCGTGCGCGGTGGACCGGATCGGCGGCCGAGCCGCTGTCCGACCAGGATGCCGGCGCACAGCGGACGCTGGCCGAGGCGACGCTGCTCCTGCGCCGCCCCGCCGGCGCACCCGCCGCCCCGGCAGGCACGCCCGTGCACGCGCTCGATCTCTAGCGCAGCAGCGCCTCGGCGCGGGCGAGGTCGTCCGCGCTGTTGATGTTGAGGAACGGGTCGACCGGCGCGTCCGGCCAGGCGACCTGGGTGTAGCCGACGTGCTCGGCGAAGCCGCGCAGCGAGCGGCGGCCGGTCGCGAGATAGCTGCCGAGCCGGAAGAAGCTGCGCACCCGCCACAGCGCACAGGCCGGATGCAGCCGCCCGCCGCTCGCCGCGAGCGCCGCGCCGGCCTCCGCCGTCATCCCTGCACGCAACCGCTCGACGAGGTCGCCCGGCAGAAACGGGCTGTCGCACGGGATCGCCAGCAGCGCGCCGTGCCCGGCATCCTTGGCGTGGCGCAGCGCGGCGGCAAGCCCCGCCATCGGCCCCTCGACCCCCGGCGCATCGACCAGGAACGGCACGTCGAGCGCGCCGACCTGCGCCGGATCGCGGCCGACCACGACCACGTCCCCCGACCACCCCCGCGCCGCCGCAACCGCCCGCACGACCAGCGGAACGCCCGCCAGCATCCGCCACGGCTTCCCCCCGCCGATGCGGACGCCCTCGCCCCCGGCAAGGACGGCAACGGCGATGCTCTCCGAAGCGCAGTGCATGGCGGATCCTCGTGCGGCCAGGCGCTCGTTGTCGAGCGCGGCCGCCCCCCTAGCACGGATCGACGGGGCTGCCGTCTCCGGGCGAGCACCTGGCCGATCGCGTGCGGATCGGGGGCCGGTCAGGCGTTGCGGGCGCGCGCGGCCTGTTCGTTGAGCTGGGCCAGCGTGGCGTCGAACCGGCCTTCCGCCTCGGCGAAGCGGAGGAAGCGGACGCGCTCGACCAGGATTTCGGGCGGGGTCGGCTGCTGCGACAACAGAGCCATGACCTCTTCGATGAAGGCGTTGAGCGGAAGATAGCCGGCGCGCGTTTCCTGCCCCGGCGTCAGCTCGGTCTGAACCCCGGGCGGCGCGAGCTCGATCACCTCGACTCGTCCGCGCAACGCCTCGCGCAGCGACACCGTGTACGAGTGGATCGCCGCCTTGGTGGCGTTGTAGGTCGGCGTCGCCACCAGCGGCACGAAGGCGAGGCCGGAGCTGACGTTGACGATCGCGGCATCGGGGCGCGTGGCGAGATGCTCCACCAGCGCGTCGATCAGCCGAATGGGGCCGAGCAGGTTGGTGGCGACAGTCGCTTCTGCGTCGGCCAGGTCGCGCGCGCGATCGACCGCCTCGAACCGCATGATGCCGGCGTTGTTGACCAGCACGTTGAGGTCCGGATGCTTGGCGAGGACCTGCCGCGCGAGCGTCTCGACGCCGCCGGCGCTCTCCACGTCGGCGACGATCGCGTGCAGGTTCGGTCGCCCGGCGATCGCCCGCTCCAGCACGTCGCCGCGCCGGCCGGCGATGATCACCGTGTTGCCGGCATCGTGCCACCGGTGGGCGAGCGCCTCGCCGATGCCGGAGCCGCCGCCGGTGATGAGGATGGTGTTGCCGCTGGTCTGCATGCGCTTGCTCCGTGAACGTGGACAGGATCTTGGAGCAGCCGATTTAGGGCGCTACGATCGTGGCGAAAGAAGGCACCGAAAATATCCATACGCACCCGAAAGAGAGTGAGCGCTTGTCATCCCTTCCCTTCACCGACGCCACCGTGCGCCGCGCCCGCCGCGTCGCCGAAACGCCGCCGCCCGATACGGTCGACCCCCAGGTCGAGGCACTGGTCAACGACCTGATCGGCCGCGTCGCCGACAAGTGGACGATGATCCTGCTCGAAGTGCTGCACGAGCACGGCGAGCAGCGCTTCACCCAGCTTTCCCGCCTGGTACCCGGCATCAGCCAGAAGATGCTGACCCAGACGCTGCGCCAGATGGAGCGCGACGGCATGGTCACCCGCACCGTGCACGCGGTCGTGCCTCCCCGGGTCGACTATGCGCTGACCGATCTCGGCGCGAGCCTCGGCGCCGCGTTCTGCGGCGTGTGGATCTGGGCCGAGGAGAACCTCGCCCGCGTCCAGGCGGCGCGCGATCGCTTCGACCGGCGGGATCGCTGACCTCTTCCGGCCGGTCGGAAGCCGGAACCGATCGAGGGTCTTCTGCCGGCCTCTCGCCCGAAGACGCTGGCGAAGAACGCGCATGTCGGACTTGGGCGGAACCCGCCACGTCATGCTATGCGGCGACACAAGTCGCAGACTAGCTCAGGATCGCCACGCCCGTGCCTCACTCCGCCCGCCAAGAGAAGATCGTGGAACCAGCCTCCTCGCCGCCGGTCGACGCCGAGGATGGGCGGTTCGACGATATCGCCCGTCTTGCGACGCAGCTGTGCGCGACGCCGATGGCGCTGGTCAGCGTCCTCGAAACCGGACTGCAGATCCCCAAGGCCAGCATCGGTATCGAGGCGACGACAGCGCCGCTGGACGGCGTGATCTGCCGGCATACGGTGGCCGAGCGAGGCCTGCTGGTCATCCCGGACCTCGCTGCCGACGATCGCACGAGAATGCATCCGCTGGTCACGGCGAAGCCCTCGCTCCGCTTCTATGCCGGCGTGCTCCTGGCGAGCGCCGACGGGTCGCCGCTCGGCACCCTGTGCGTGATGGACCACCGGCCGCGCCCGGAAGGCCTAACCGAGGAGCAGGCGAAATCGCTGGAGGCGCTCGGGCGGCAGGTCATCGCGCAGCTCGAACTATTGCGCGAGCGGGCGCGCTTCGAGGCGGTGTTCGACAGCGCGGTGGACTATGCCATCGTCGTCATGAACCTCGACGGCACGATCGTCGACTGGAACGAGGGCGCCGTGCGTATCCTGGGCTGGACGCGCGAGGAGATCTGCGGGCGCGATCTCCAGGCCTTTTTCACGCCGGAGGACCGCGCCGCCGGCATTGCCGACAAGGAGATGGAGGGCGCCAGGACCGCCGGCCGCGGCATCGACGAACGCTGGCACCTGCGCAAGAGCGGCGAGCGTTTCTGGGCGAGCGGCGAGATGATGCCGCTGCGCGCCGCCGACGGCTCGCTGCAAGGCTATGTGAAGATGCTGCGCGACCGCACGGCGGAGCGCATGGCCGACGAGCGGCTCGAAATGGCGCTCGCCGCGTCGGGAGCCGTCGGGCTGTGGGACTGGATGGTCGACACCGACCTGCTGCACGGCGACGCGCATTTCGCCCGTCTCTACGGATTGGACGAGAAGCAGACCGATGCCGGCCTGACCATGCAGGAATATCAGGTGCACGTCGTCGAGGAGGACGTCGCGCCGCTGCGCGCGCGCATCCGCGAGGTGTTCGACGCGGGCGCCGACTTCCTCGTCGAATATCGGCTGGAGGTTCCCGGCGAGCCGCTGCGCTGGGTCGAGTGCAAGGGCCGGATGGTCTACGACCAGCAGGGACAGCCCGTGCGCTTCTCCGGCACGGCGATCGACATCACCGAGCGCAAGAATCACGAGGAACAGCGCCACCTTTTGATGCAGGAGCTGTCGCATCGGGTGAAGAACACCTTCGCCGTGGTGCAGTCGGTCGCCTTTCAAACGCTGCGCGGGATCGACCAGACGGTGTCGGCGGCCCTGCAAAGCCGGTTGGCCGCGCTGAGCCGCGCGCACGAGGTGCTGATCCAGACGAGCTGGTCCTCGACCTCGGTCGCCGAACTGATGGAGCGCGTGCTGCGGCTGGAGGAGGAGGGCGACCGCTTCCAGCTCGGCGGGCCCGACCTGGTGGTCGGATCGCGGGCGGCGCTGTCGCTCTCGCTCCTGCTGCACGAACTGGCGACCAACGCGGTCAAATACGGCGCGCTGTCGGTGCCGAATGGCCTCGTCCGCGTCGCGTGGCGGGTCGAGGACTCGAGCTTTTGCCTGTCCTGGGTCGAGGAAGGCGGGCCGCCGGCGCGCGCGCCGGAGCGGACCGGTTTCGGATCGCGGCTGATCAGCCTGGGGATCGCGGGCGCGCGCAGGTCCGAGCTGGACTATACCGATGCGGGTCTGCGCGCGGTCTTCCACTGTCCGCGAACGGCGCTCGAACTGGATTGAGCGATCTGGCGGTGCGGCGGGCGGCGACCACCGCCAGGCGCTAGACCATCTGGTGGAAGGCGTCCTTCAGCGCGCCTTCGCACACGGGCTTGCTCAGCACCACGCCCGGCGGACCGCACGGCCGGCATTCCTCGGGCGTCCCGCTGATGAAGATCACCGGCACGGGACCAAGCCGTGCATGGATCTGCTGAACCGCCTGGGGTCCGGTGCCCTCGACCAGCCGCACATCGGAGGTGATCAGTTCCGGCGGCGTGGCGAACGCCGCGGCGACGGCATCCGCCTCGGTCGCCGCGATGTCGAACGAGGTGGCACCCACCTCTTCCAGCATCATCTGGATGCCCATCGCGACGATCGGCTCATCTTCGATAATCAGCACGTGACACATAGAACGGCTCCGACTTGAAGCGACCAACGCGGTTCGCAAGCGGGAGTTCACCGGCCCTGTCTCGGTTTCTGCGCCAAAGGCACCCGCACCGGTTCGCGTGGACCCTCCGCGGCCGTTCGAGAGTCGCGCCGCCACATGGTTTCGCCGCAGGAAAGCGCGCCAACCCGTTGCCGGTTTCGATCATCGGTTCCAGCGGCGTCCCGCTTCTCAGCGCAGCGGTGGCTCGCTAGCGTCGAACGATGACGCCACCCCCGCCCGATGCCCTCGCCTTCGAGCGGCCCGCCGACCTCGCCGACTGGCTGGCCGAGAACCATCAGGGCAGCAGCGAACTATGGGTCCGGATCTTCAAGACGGGCTCCGGCCAGCCGTCGGTCACCTGGACCGACTGCGTGGTGGAGGCGATCCGGTTCGGCTGGATCGACGGTCAGAAGCGATCGGCGGACGAGACGTCGTATCTCCAGCGTCTGACGCCGCGCCGGGCCGGCTCGAGCTGGTCCGCCAGGAATCGGGACCACGCCGATCGGCTCCTTGCCGAAGGGCGGATGACCGCAGCCGGGCTCGCCCAGGTGGCAGCCGCGCGTGCCGACGGCAGGTGGGACGCCGCCTATGCGGGCTTGGCCGGCATGACGATCCCGCAGGACTTCCTGAACGCGCTGGCGGACGTGCCCGAAGCCGAGGCATTCTTCCGCACGCTCGATCGCAAGAACCTGTATCCGATCTACTATCGCCTCCAGACCGCGAAGCGGCCGGAGACGCGAGCCCGAAGGATGCAGCAGATCCTCGACCAGCTCGCCCGCGGCGAACGCTTTCATTGACCGGGAAGACGCTCGTTCGCGCGAAGCTGCGGCCGGTCGGCTCCGTACGGATCCCGGACCACCAAATAAAAACCCCGCTAAGCCGTTGGCCTAGCGGGGTTTTCAATGGTGGGCGTGGCAAGGATTGAACTTGCGACCCCTGCGATGTCAACACAGTGCTCTACCACTGAGCTACACGCCCGCCGGGAAGGCGGCCTCTAACGGGGAGCGCCGGGGAGCGCAAGCGCGGAAACGCGGGCCGACCGAAAAAATCGTCAGCAGTGCGACGGGATGCTTTCCTCGGCGAACAGCTGGTCCACCTCCTGCACCAGATCGCGCAGGTGGAAGGGCTTTGACAGGACGCGCGCCTGAGGCACCGCCTTGCCGGCCTTCAGCGTCACCGCGGCGAAGCCGGTGATGAACATCACCCGCATCTCGGGCGCGATCTCCTGCGCCTTTTGCGCGAGCTCGATCCCGTCCATCTCGGGCATGACGATGTCGGTGAGCAGCAGGTCGAAGCGATCGCGTTCCAGCAGCGGCAGCGCCGCGGTGCCGCGGTCGACCGCCGCCACCCGATAGCCCGAGCGTTCGAGCGCGCGCGTGAGATATTCGCGCATCACGTCGTCGTCCTCGGCCAGTAGAATTCTGTACATCATGTCCCCAACGACCGTCGGCGCAGCAGGGTCCCGTCTATGCGGCAAGGAGGCGTGCTTTTCCAGCGCGTTGCTCCCGCGCGCGGCGCCGCCTAGCATTGCCGGCGTGACGCCGCCCGACTCCCCTTGTTTCCGACCCCCCTTCCGGCGCCACGGCCCGGCCAATCCGGTCACGCCGATCGTGCTGTCGGTGCCGCACGCGGGCCGCGCCTATCCGGCGGCGATGCACGACCTGCTGCGGGTGCCGCTGCCCGCGCTGTTGCCGCTGGAGGACCGGCGGGTCGACGCCGTCGCGCTGGCGGCCCGCGGGCCGCACACGCTGTTCGAGGCGGTGCGCCCGCGCGCCTGGATCGACCTCAACCGCGGCGAGCGCGAGCGCGACCCGCAAATCGACGCCGGCGCCCAGCCGATGGCGCAGCCGCAGGCGTCGGCGCGGCTGCGCAGCGGCCTCGGGCTGGTGCCGCGCCGCGCGAGCAGCGGCGTCGACATCTGGACGCGGCGGCTGACCGGCGAGGAGGTGGAGGCGCGCATCGTCGCCGACCATCGACCCTATCACGCGGCGCTGGCGGAAGCACTGGCGGCGGCGCATGCGCGCTTCGGGATCGCGATCCTGCTCGACATCCATTCGATGCCGAGCCTGCCGGGGATCGCGCCGGCGCAGCTGGTGCTCGGCGACCGGCACGGCCGCTCGGCGCGGCGCGGGCTGGTCGACGTGCTCGGCGCGGTCGCGCGGGACGCCGGGCTGCGCGTCGCGCGCAACCAGCCCTATGCCGGCGGCCATATCGTCGCGACGCACGGGCTGCCCCAGCGCAACGTCCACGCGATCCAGATCGAGCTCGACCGCAGCCTCTACCTCGATCCGACGCTCACCGAGGTGGGAGAGGGCCTGCCGGCGCTGGCCGACACGCTCGCGGGCATGATCGCCGCCGTCGCCGAGGCGGCGCTGCCCCCCGCGCTCGCCGCCGAATAAAAAAACCACCCCGTGCAGGAAGCACGAGGTGGCCTAGGTTCAGGGAGGAGACACGCTGAAAGCGTGTCGCGCGATCCCGTGAAAGGGGGGGAACACGTGATCGCGTACACAGGATATAGATGGCGGCCGAAAAGGTTCAAGCGTTCGCCGACCCTTGCGGCATGTCGAATGCCCCGTACGACGAAACGCCGCCCGCCGGGGTTCGGCGGACGGCGTTTGCGGGTCGCACCGCTCCCGACCGCTGGAGCGGCCGGAGCCAGGCCGATCAGGCCGGCTGCTGCGGGTTCTTGCCCGAGCGGACCTGGCGCGCGAACAGGTCGCGCATCAGCGAGAGCGAGAAGATGTGCGCGTAGAGCAGCGGCAGCATGCCGTTCTGCTGGATCTTGCGCAGCTGGTCGCCGCGAAGCTCGTTGAGCTTCTTCTCTTCGACCATCTGGAAGCCGCGGTAGATGAACGGCTGTGCGGCGCCGTCGGGCTGGATCGAGACCTCGCCGTCGATCAGCAGGCCCAGTTCCTTGACCTCCTTCATGAACATCGCGGTGCGCTGACCGGCCTGTTCGAACTGCTCGTTGAACTGGAGGATCTGCTTGGTGGTCTCGCTCGGCTCGGTGCCGTCGAACAGCGGCTCGCCGTCGTCGAATTCGCCGATGGTGTCGGCGGTCGGGTCGAAGCAGAGCGACAGGTCCTCGCTGTCCGGGCGCAGCCGGGCGAGCATGTACGGATAGCGGCGGACATAGGCCGGAACGTAGACTTCCGGATCGACCAGCCGGCCGTCGTCGTCGATGAAGGTGTTGACGCCTTCGTTCAGGCCCATGAGCGCGAGCGGCACGGGATCCTCGCCGACCGAGAAGACGATTGGCATGCGGCGCTGCACGAGCGGGAATTCCTCGACCGTCACCGGCACGGCATGCTCGTTGACCAGGAACGGCGCACGATCCGCGACGCGGATCTTGTAGTTGGCGTGCTGCTGGCTCGAAAGCGGCTCGAGCTGGTTGTAAAACAGAGGAAGCCCGTTGTTCTTCGGCGCCGTGGCCATTCTCGATCTCCTGGAATATCGCTTCCGCGTCTATTTCCCCGCGTCGGCGGGCGCAAGCGTCACCAGCTTGCCGGGATTGAACAGGTTCCTGGGGTCGAGCCCGCGCTTGATCGCGGCGAGCGCCGCCAGCCGGGCGGGCGGGCCGAGCCGGGCGAGCTCGTCGCGCTTCATCTGGCCGATGCCGTGCTCGGCCGAGATCGAGCCGCCGGCGGCGACGACCTGGTCGTGGACGAAGGCGGTGACGCCGGGCGCGGCCTCCGCCATCCAGCGCGCCGGATCGGCGCCGGCGGGCGCACGGACGTGGAAATGGACGTTGCCGTCGCCCAGGTGGCCGAAGGCGGTGGCATGGGTGCCGGGGAAGCGCGCCTCGGCCGCCGCCGCGGCCTCGACCATGAATCGCGGCATCCGATCGACGGGCACGGAGATGTCGTGCTGCACCGCCGCGCCGGCCGCGCGCTCGGCCGCCGACAGCGAATCGCGCAGCCGCCAGAACGCCTCGGCCTGCGCTTCCGACGCGGCGATCACCGCATCTGCCGCAATGCCTTCCGCCAGCGCCTCGCCGAGCAGCCGGGCGAGCAGCGCCTCGGGCGCTTCGGCATCGGGCGTGGCGGCGACCGCCTCGATCAGCAGGTGCCAGGGATGGCTGCCCCCCAGCGGCGGGCGCGCGTCGGGGAGATGGTCGAGCACTCGCGCCAGCGTGTCACCGGGAATGATCTCGAAGCTCTCCACCGCATCGGTCGCCGCCTGCATCCTCCGGAGCAGGTCGAGCCCGGCCTGCGGATCGGCGATCCCGACCCAGGCGACCGCACGCGCCGCGATCGCGGGCGCGAGCCGCAGCGTCGCGGCGGTGACGATGCCGAGCGTCCCCTCGGCGCCGATCAGCAGCTGGTCGAGGTCGTAGCCGCGGTTGTCCTTGGGCAGCGGGGTGAGCCCGTCGTGGACGCTGCCGTCGGGGAGCACCGCCTCCACCCCCGCGACCAGCCGCCGCATCGTTCCCCAGCGCAGTACCTGGGTGCCGCCGGCGTTGGTCGACACCAGCCCGCCGACGGTGGCGCTGCCGCGCGACCCGAGCGTCAGCGGAAAGCGGCAGCCGGCATCCGCCGCGCCCTCGTGCAGCGTCTGGAGGATCACGCCCGCTTCGACGGTCGCCAGCCCGGCCGCGGCATCGATCCGGCGGATGCGGTCGAGCCGGCGGGTGGAGAGCAGCAGCGCGGAGCCGTCCGCCGGCGGGGTCGCGCCGCCGACCATCGAGGTGTTGCCGCCCTGCGGCACCAGCGCCACGCGATGCTCCCCCGCCAATCGCACCATCGCCGCCACCTCCGCGGTGGACGCGGGCAGCAGCATCGCCGGCGCCGCCCCGTGGAACCGGCCGCGCCAGTCGGTCAGCGCGGGCAGGATGCGATCGGGGTCGGTGGTGAGACTGCGCTCGCCGAGCGTGCTGCGGATCGCGTCGATCAGGCGGGTCTGGGCGGTCATGCCGTGCGGCTAGCATGGCGGGGAGGCTTGCCGCCAGTTCATCACCGGTTAAAACCCCGGAGACGAGAAGAGCCATCCATGCCCGTTCCCAAGCCTGTCTCGGCGGCCCTGCTGCTGACGCTCGCCTCTCCGATCGCCGGGGCACAGCAGCGCGCATCGCCACCCCCTCCGCCTCCCTCCGGAAGCGTGCGAACCGAGGTCCGCATCCAGCGGATCATCATGCGCGTGCCGCGGATGGACGTGACCCCGGCGGCGAGCATGCGCGCGCTGCCGGCGATCACCTGGGTCGAGAAGCGCGCCGACCGCTGCGTGCCGGTGGACGAACTCGCGGCGGTGTCGATCACCCGTCCGGACAGCGTCGACCTGATGCTGACCGGCGGCAAGCGGCTGCGCGCGCGGCTGGAGGACGACTGCCCGTCACTCGATTTCTATTCGGGCTTCTACCTGAAGCCGACCGCCGACGGGAAATTCTGCGCCTCGCGCGACACCATCCGCTCGCGCTCGGGCGGCCAATGCCGCGTCGCCTCCTTCCGGATGCTCGTCCCGAGCCGGTAGGACCGGTCGAAAGCCCCAATCCCGTTCGTCTCGAGTAGGGATCGAGCTTGTCGAGAGACCGTATCGAGAGAGCCGCGAGTACCGGCCGCTCGATACGCTCGACGGCACTTCGGGCAGGTCGGAGCGAAGAGCGGACCGGGCGCTCCGTTAGCTGCCGCACCACCGCAAGCCCCGGAAAGCCGCCCGCACGACGGGTCGAGTCCGCCTTTTGCTTGACAATCCGGCCGAAATCGGGGAGGCGCGACAAGGTATTCCGGTGCCACATCGGCATCGCTTTCCGGAAACCCCATGAACTTTGCCGATCTCGGTCTTTCCGATGAACTGCTGCGCGCCGTAACCGAGGCGGGCTATACAGAGCCGACTCCGATCCAGGCGAGCGCGATCCCGTCCGTGCTGATGATGCGCGACCTGATCGGCATCGCCCAGACCGGTACCGGCAAGACGGCTGGCTTCGTGCTGCCGATGATCGACATCCTCGCCCACGGCCGCAGCCGCGCGCGGATGCCGCGCTCGCTGATCCTGGAGCCGACGCGCGAACTCGCCGCCCAGGTCGCGGAAAACTTCGAGAAATACGGCAAGCACCACAAGCTTTCGATGGCGCTGCTGATCGGCGGCGTGTCGATGGGCGACCAGCTGGCGGCGCTCGAAAAGGGCGTCGACGTGCTGATCGCGACGCCGGGTCGGCTGATGGACCTGTTCGGCCGCGGCAAGATCCTGCTCACCGGCTGCAACCTGCTGGTGATCGACGAAGCCGACCGCATGCTCGACATGGGGTTCATCCCCGACATCGAGGAAATCTGCACCAAGCTTCCCAAGCAGCGCCAGACGCTGCTGTTCTCGGCGACGATGCCGCCGCCGATCAAGAAGCTGGCCGACAAGTTCCTCCAGAATCCCAAGACGATCGAGGTCGCCCGCCCCGCGAGCACCAACGTCAACATCACCCAGCGCGTGGTGCACGTCAGCGCCGCCAAGAAGCGCGACGTACTGCGCCGGCTGCTGTCCGCCGAGGACGTCCGCACCGCGATCGTCTTCTCCAACCGCAAGACCACCGTGCGCGAGCTCAACAAGAGCCTGCAGCGCGCGGGCTTCCGCTCGGCCGAGATCCACGGCGACATGGACCAGTCGGCACGCATCGCCGAGCTCGACCGGTTCAAGAACGGCACCGTCAACATCCTCGTCGCTTCCGACGTCGCCGCGCGCGGGCTCGACGTGAAGGGCGTGAGCCACGTCTTCAACTACGACGCGCCGTGGCACCCGGACGATTATGTCCACCGCATCGGCCGCACCGGCCGCGGCGGCGCGACCGGCACCGCCTATACCTTCGTCACGCCCGACGATGCCGAGAACATCGCCAACATCGAAAAGCTGACCGGTCAGAAGATCGAGGTGCTCGATCTGGGTGCCGCGCCGGTCGCCGAGCCGGAGCCGGCGGAGCGCGCGCCGCGCCGCGAACGCCCCCGCCGCGAAGAACGCGCCGCGCGTATCGAGGCGCCCGCCGCGCGTGAGGAGCGCGGTCCGCGCGAGCGGCCGCGCCGCGTGCGCGAGGAGCGCGCGCCCCGGTCCGAGGCGCCGCGCCAGCGCCGCGAGCCCGAGGATCTGCGCCCCGACGACGGCGGCTGGAACGGCCCCGTCCCCGCCTTCCTGAGCGTGCGCTTCACCGTCTGACGCGATGCCGGCCGACGACGGCATCGACTATTTTCCGCCGGTGGCGATCGAGAGCCCGTGCGTGCTGGTCTGCACGCTCGATCTCACCACCGGCTGGTGCTTCGGCTGCGGCCGTACCGCCGACGAGATCGCGCAGTGGACCGCCCTGACGCCCGAGGGGCGCGATGCCGTTCTGGCCGCGCTCCCCGAGCGCTGCGCGCTGCTGGAGCGGCAGATCGCCGCGGCAACGCGCTGACCGCTAGCCCGCCGCCGCCTGGGCGATGAGCGCGTCGTCCATCTCGGCGGCACGCAGGTACGCCGGCCGCGCCATCAGGCGCGCGACATAGGGCCCGAACGCGTCGCGCTGGGGCAGCGTCCCGAACTGCGTTCCCCAGATCAGCTGCGATCCGAAATAGACGTCCGCGGCGCTGAACCGGTCGCCGGCGACGTAGTCGCGGCCCGACAGCGTCTGCTCGAGCACCGCGACCACCCGGTCGTAGCTGCCGTAGCCGACGATCCGCCCCTGTTCCGGGCTGACCTCGATCCCGCGCGCGCGTTCGGTCACCGCCGCCTCGACCGGCCCGGCCGCGAAGAACAGCCAGCGGTAATAGTCGCCGCGCTCGGCCGGCGGCGGCGCGAGCCCGGCGTCGGGAAAGGCGTCTGCCAGATAGGCGCAGATCGCCGCGCCCTCGGTCACCACCGTGCCGCGATGGCGGATCGCCGGCACCTTGCCCATCGGGTTGATCGCCAGGTAAGCCGGGTCCTTCATGCTGGTGGCATAGTCCAGCACCTCGGTGGTGTAGGGCGCCCCCACCTCCTCAAGCATCCAGCGCGCGATCCGCCCGCGCGACATCGGGTTCGTGTAGAAAACCAGTTCGTCCGCCAAGATACCTCTCCCCCTGTTGTTATCCCTGCGAAGGCGGGACATTTGCATAACCGGTTTTTTGGTGAAGCGGTGGCGTGAATGGTGGTTGCGGCGGCGGGAGTGGCGACGCGGCGGGGATCGGGTGGGTGAG